>JANLUW010000233.1:0-4603 GCA_031363645.1 Rhizobacter sp.
CGATCACCGGCCGCTTTCTCGCTCACCCGCTGATCCACCCCCGCCAGCCTCGCCGCCCCGTCGCTTTGGTCCCTCGGCCCTCCGGGGTGTGGGGTGGGGTGAGGGGCGAGCGCTGCGAGTCCGCCGCCACCCCCACCACCCACACCGACCGCCAAAAATACGGCCCCCTCACCATCAACCGCGCCAAGCTTCACAACCTGCAAGACGTCACCGTCGACCTCCCACTCAAACGCCTCGTCGCTGTCACCGGCGTCAGCGGTTCCGGCAAATCCACCCTCGCGCGCGACGTGTTGCTCGCCAACCTGCAGTTCATCAACATCAAGGGCGGCAAGCCGCACTGGCAGGGTTGCGAAGGCATCGACGGTTGGGGCTACATCGACCGCGTGCTCGAAGTCGACCAGACCCCGATCGGCAAAACCCCGCGCTCCTGCCCCGCCACTTACATCGGCTTCTGGGACACGATCAGGAAGCTCTTCGCCGACACGCTCGAAGCCAGAGCCCGCGGCTACGCACCGGCGCGCTTCAGCTTCAACACCGGCGTAGGCCGGTGCCCCGGTTGCGAAGGCCAGGGCATGAAGACGATCGCGATGAGCTTCCTGCCCGACGTTAATGTGCCGTGCGACGTATGCCACGGCGCGCGCTTCAACGCCGAAACGCTCGCGGTCAGCTGGCGCGGCAAAAGCATCGGTGACGTGCTGACGATGGAGGTCGACGAAGCGGTCGAATTCTTCGCCAGCATGCCCAACATTTCGCATCCGCTGCAACTGCTCAAAGACGTGGGCCTCGGCTACCTCACGCTCGGGCAACCGTCACCCACGCTGAGCGGCGGCGAGGCCCAGCGCATCAAGCTCGTCACCGAATTGAGCAAGGTGCGCGACGACATCACGCGCCGCGGCAACAAGGTGCCGCACACGCTGTACGTGCTCGACGAGCCGACGGTCGGCCTGCACATGGCCGACGTCGAGCGATTGATCCGCGTGCTGCACCGCCTCGTCGACGGCGGCCACAGCGTCGTCGTGATCGAGCACGACCTCGATGTCATCGCCGAAGCCGACTGGGTCATCGACCTCGGGCCCGAAGGTGGTGTGAAGGGCGGGGCGGTTGTGGGGGAGAGCACGCCGGAGGGGCTGGTGGCGAATGCGCGGAGCCACACGGGGGTGGCGTTGGGGCCGGTGTTGGCGCGGGGGTGAGCCCGCGGCACGCGGCCGCTCGGGGGCTCGGGGGCTCAGGCGTGGGCCACGACTTTGCTGCGGTAGCTCTCGATGATGGCCATGAACTCGCCGACTTCGCGCTGCGGAACGGCGAGTTGGTAAAGCGTGTTGCGGATCTCGTGTGCGGTCACGTCGAATTCATAGTCGGTCAGGCCGAGATCCTTGTGCGACTCTAACATGTCTCGTCCCGGATAGCATTTCGGACCGCCACTGGCTTCGATGCTCCACGCGGTCACCATGAACTTGTAGCCGGCCTTGTACTGTGGGGTGTTAAAACTGTCGACCTTGGTATTGGCCTTTTTGTGTGTGGCTTTGGTGTGAAAACGGTCGACCTGGTGGTCGACCGCTCCGGCGATCGCATAGGCACCGCCCAGGCGCTCGAATAACGTGGCTTCAGACATCGCTTTCTCCTTGGTAAAAGGTTGCTTGCAAACAAAAGATGGGTCCGACCGTCCGGATCCGGGGAAGACGAGGAACAGTGCGCTGGCCCTGGTTCGCAACGGCACAAACGTCGGGCGCCCGAAGCTCAGCCCTTGATGAACGAGAGCAAGTCCTCGTTGAACTGCACCTGGTGCGTGCTCGCCAAGCCGTGCGGCGCTCCGGCATACACCTTGAGGGTCGAGCCCTTGACGAGCTTGGCCGAAAGCACTGCCGAGTCGGCGATCGGCACGATCTGGTCGTCGTCGCCGTGAACGATCCAGGTCGGCACGTCTATCTTCTTCAGGTCTTCGGTGAAGTCGGTCTCCGAAAACTGCTTGATGCAGTCCAGCTCGGCCTTCAGCGAGCCCTGCATGCCCATGAACCAAAATGAATCCTTCAGGCCTTGCGACACCTTCGAGCCGGGACGGTTCGCACCGTAGAACGGAACCGTGAGGTCTTTGAAGAATTGCGAGCGGTCGGCGCGCACGCCCGCGCGGATGCCGTCGAACACGTCCATCGGCAAACCGCCCGGGTTGGCAGCGGTCTTCAGCATGATCGGCGGCACCGCGCCGAGCAAGACGGCCTTGCTGACGCGCTTCGTGCCGTGCCGGCCGATGTAGCGGGCCACCTCGCCGCCACCGGTCGAGTGACCGACCAACACCGCGTCCTTCAAATCGAGGCTGTTGATGAGCGTCGCGAGGTCGTCGGCATAGGTGTCCATGTCGTTGCCGTTCCACGGCTGGCCAGACCTGCCGTGCCCGCGGCGGTCGTGGGCGATGCAGCGGTAGCCGCGTTCGCCGAGGTACACCATCTGGGCCTCCCAGGCATCGGCCGTCAGCGGCCAGCCGTGCGAAAAAACGACCGGGCGTCCGCTGCCCCAATCCTTGTAGTAAATCTGCGTGCCGTCCTTGGTGGTGATCGTGCTGGCGTTCGGCTTGCCGTGCGCGTGGCCTGCCGCCGGCATGTCGCGAGGCTTGTGGGCGGCCATTGCCGCTGCCGGCAGCCCGGCGCTGGCAGCAACGGCCACGCTGCCGAGCAGAAGCTTCCTGCGTGAAGGGATCGCGTCCGGTGGAGTGTTTATTGGCAACATGTCGTGATTCCTATTTGCGAGGTGATGAGGTGGAGCGTGGTGGTGGAGAGGGCGCCCGAGCGCTGCTCAGAAGTGCGGCCCGCAGGCTTTTCAGGTCGCTCATGAGCACCTGAATCTGGGCGTCTGTGCATTGAGTCGCACAGGCGATTTGTTCATTCACGGCGCGCGCGTTCCGGCTCAACTGCCGGCCTGCGGGCGTGAGCGAAATCAGCACCGAGCGGTCGTCGGCAGGGTTGCGACGGCGCTCGGCCAGCCCGAGCGCCGTCAATTTGCGCACCAGCGGCACGAGGGTTCCCGAATCGAGTGCGACCCTTTCGCCGAGCGCGCCGACGCTGAGCTCGGGCGTTTCCCAAAGTGCCAGCATCACGACGTATTGCGGATACGTTAGCCCTAGGCGCGACAGCAGGGGCCGGTACACCTTCGTCATCGCGAGCGAGGTCGCATACAGCGTGAAACACAGCTGGTTGTCGAGCGACAACCCATCAAGGCGCCGGGGGAGGGCTGGCTTGTTGGAGATGGCGGACTTGCGGGTGGCGGTGGGCATGCAGTCAAACTAACCGATTTTCAGCGAGATTGTCAATTGATCAATATGCTCGTATACAAGGTAAAAATCAACGTATTTCGAATCGTCACTGAAAAGCTGACGGCCTACAGCGCGACAAGGCGCAGCCTCACCTGCGTGATCCTGAAGTCACCGCTGCCCGTCAAAAACTACGTCTCGACGCTGATGGTGAGTCCGACGGGCGACGGCAGGTCGCTCGTCAAGTGGAGCTCCACCTTCGACGCCAACGGCGCCGACGACGCAAAGGCCAAGGAAGTGATCGGCGGCATCTACGACGCGGGTCTGAGCAAAGCCACCGCGATGCTCAAAAGGTGAGGCTCACCTTCAGCGCCGACCGGAAGCGAAGACGAGCGCTGAGAGGATGAGGTTCGTGCCCAGCACGACCGGCAGCGGCAGCCCGTGCTTGACGATCCACCCGCCCGTATCCTGCCCGCCTCACCCCTTGCGCCGGATCATGCTCGCACGCTTGGCGTCATCGGCATACAGGAACTCGATGCGGCCTTTGCGCCAGACGCCGAGCCAGATCATGTTGCGGGTGAACGCGTCGTGGTCGTTGTCGGAGAACTGGCGGTCGTGCATCGTCACCACGCCGGCACAGGGCCGTTGCAGATTTTCGAGCGCCTGTTTGAGCGCGGGGCCCGAGGTGTCGCCTTTGGTCTGAAACATCACGCGCAGCATCAACTGCAAGGCGTCGTAGCTTTGCGCGGCCGCCATCAGGGAGCCGATCGGCTGCCCGCCGGCCGAGCGCGACGAGCGCGCGATGAACGATGCGCGGCGCTGGTTCGACAAAACCTGGATGATGGTTTGCACCATGACCGCGCCCTCGGCGGCGGCGCCGGCGGGCAGACGAAGCCGACACGAACCGGTTTGGCACCCGGTACGGTCGCGGCGGGTTGTGACCAAGCTGCTGTGGCGGCCTAAACCGACAGTGCCGCGGCACCCCAAAAACGGATGATCTTTCGCATCGACGCCGCTCCGATCCAGCGCACACAGGTCGGTAAATATTGCGCGGTTTCACTGACCCAACGCGCGGGCGATTGGGTCAGAGGCATCCGTGCAAGGGACCGGGCGGTCATCTTCGGCAAATCACGGGAGCCGAGCGCGTGACGGCTCGTGCCGGCGCCCCGCGGTGCGCAGCGCACACCGCTATCGACACGCGCGCCCGCTCAGCCGGTCGCGAGCGTTTCGCAGTAGTCGATCAACGCGTCGATCTCGTTCGACTTGTCGAACACCCGCGTCGCACCCAGCGACTCGCATCGGCGGCGCATGTCGGCGGTGGCGTAGTTGCTCAGCACCACCAGTTTCATCGCCGGCCGTCCG
>JANLUW010000295.1:0-2408 GCA_031363645.1 Rhizobacter sp.
CGACCTTGTCACCGGGGCCGTCGCGCGCGGTCAGCACGATCACCGGCGTGGCGTCTTGCCGCGCACGCACCGCGCGCAGCACCTCGAGCCCGCCGCTCGCATGCGACTCGGCGCCGGGCGCACCACTCGCCGGCAGGCCGAGGTCGAGCAGCACGAGGTCGAAACGTTCGCTCGCCAGCGTCGAATGCGCCGCCGCCACATCGCGCACCCAATCGACCGCATGCCCTTCGAGCCGCAACGCGCCGCGCAGGCTCTCGCCGATCATCCTGTCGTCCTCCACCAGCAGCAGTCGCATCCGAAAAGCATACCTTGCGCTTCGAGCGCGGTCGGCGTGCCGGCAGGAACGGGTATCGTGGCTGCCATGCCGAACGCCCTTCGCCACACACTGCTTTCCTTCCGCGACCTGCTGGCGACCTTCGGCCCGTTCATCGTGCTGGTGATCGTGTTGCTGGCGCTGGCCTACTGGGTGCTCGACCCGACGCCGCCGAAGAAGGTCGTGCTCGCGACCGGCACCGATCAAGGCGCCTACGCCGAGTTCGGCAAGCGCTACGCGCAGATCCTCAAAAGCTACGGCATCACGGTCGAGTTGCGTTCGACCGAAGGCGCGGCCGAGAACCTGCGCTTGCTGCACGACGCCGCATCGGGCGTCGACATTGCCTTCGTGCAAGGCGGTGCCGGCGAGCGCTTGCGACAGGAGGCGAACTCGGTCGCGCCTGCAAACGCAGACGACGACGCCGCCGGTTTGGTCTCGCTCGGCAGCCTGTTCGTCGAACCGGTGTGGCTGTTCTATCGCACCGACTCGGCTGAGCGGCTGCTCAAAGCGCCGGCTCTCACGAGCCTGTCGCAGTTGCCTGGCTGGCGCCTCAACGTCGGCGCCCCCGGCAGCGGCGCGCCGAATTTGATGTTCAAGCTGATCGACGCCAACAAGCTCGACGCCAAGGCGCTCACCATCGCCCGCAAATCGCAGACGCCCGCCACCGTCGACCTGATCGGCGGTGACATCGACGCGCTGGTGTTCGCCTCGGCGCCCGAATCGCTGATCGTGCAGATGCTGCTGCAAACGCCCGGCATCGCGCTCTACGACTTCGCGCAGGCCGATGCGTACTCGCGCCGCTTCCCGTTTCTGAGCCCGGTGACGCTGCCGCGCGGCGTGGTCGATCTGGCCGGTGACGTGCCCTCGCGCGACGTGCACCTGATCGCGCCGACCGCCACGCTGCTGGCGCGCGCCGGCACCCACCCCGCGCTGCTGCAGCTCTTCATGCAGGCCGCGCAACAGGTGCACGGCGGCGCAGGCTGGTTTCAGCACAAGGGTGATTTTCCGAAGGCCGGCGGCACCGAGCAGCCGCTCGCGAAAGAGGCGCAGCGCTTCTACGCCAGCGGCACGCCGGTGCTGCAGCGCTACCTGCCGTTCTGGTTCGCAAACCTGATCGAGCGCATGTGGCCGGTGCTGGTGACGATCATCGCAATCCTGATCCCGCTCTCGCGCATGCTGCCTCCGCTCTACCAGTTTCGCATCCGCTCGCGCATCTTTCGCTGGTACGCGCAGCTGCGCGAGGTGGAAGACGCGGTCGGCAAGCGGCCGGCAGGTGAATTGCTCGCCGAGCTCGAAGGCATCGAGTCGCATGTCGAGGGCGTGAACGTGCCGCTGAGTTATGCCGACGAGCTCTACTCGCTGCGCAGCCACATCCAGATGGTCGGCAACCGGCTGCGGGCCGCGCCGACGGAGGCCGCCGCATGAGCGAAAAAACGGCGGGCAACAAACCGAAGGTCGTGATCATCGGCTGCGGTTTCGGCGGCATCGAGGCGGTGCGCATCCTCTCGACGTCGTTGGTCGAAATCACGATGGTCGACCGCACCAACCACCACTTGTTTCAGCCGCTGCTGTACCAGGTCGCGACTGCGGGCCTGAGTGCGCCGGCGGTCAGTGCGCCGATCCGCCACACGCTGCGAACCGAGATGAAACGCGGCAACCTGACAGTGCTGCAAGCCGAGGTCACGGGCATCGATGCAGCATCGAAGCGCGTGCTGCTTGATGGCGATCAATCGCTGCCCTACGACCACCTGATCGTCGCCGCGGGCGCGACCCACAGCTACTTCGGCCATGACGACTGGGCGCCGTTCGCGCCGGGCCTGAAAACACTCGACGATGCTTTCAAGATTCGTGCGCGCGTGATCGGCGCCTTCGAGCGTGCCGAGCGCCTCGACGACGCGCAGGCGCGCGAACCGTGGATGACCTTCGTGGTGATCGGCGGCGGGCCCACCGGTGTCGAGATGGCCGGCACGATGACCGAGATTGCGCAGCACACGCTGCCGCAGGAATTTCGCCGCATCGACTCGACCCGCGCCCACGTCGTGCTGCTCGAAGGCTCCGAGCGCGTGCTCGGCGCGTTCGTGCCGCAACTCTCGCA
>JANLUW010000321.1:0-7089 GCA_031363645.1 Rhizobacter sp.
TCCTGACGGCGATCCGCCCGCGCACCTTGCCCTGCATCAAGTCGTGCGCCTTCGCGATCGCGTCGCTCAACGGCACGACCCCGGTGATCGCCGCGAGCTTGGCCGCATCGAGGTCGACCGCAAGCCGGGCCCAGGCTTCGCGCCGCGCCGCGATCGGCGCTATCACGCTGTCGACGCCGGCGAGCGTCACGCCCCTCAGGATGAATGGCATCACGGTCGCCGGCAAGTCGAAACCCTGCGCCAGCCCGCATGCCGCGACAACCCCACCGTAGCGTGTCTGCGCCAGCGCATTGACGAGCGTGTGGCTGCCGACCGCGTCGACCACTGCGGCCCAGCGCTCTTTTTGCAGCGGCTTGCCGGGGCTGCCGAGCTCCGCCCGGTCGATTACGGTCAAGGCGCCGAGCCCGCGCAGATAGTCGGCTTCATTGCGCTTGCCGGTCGCCGCGGTGACGCGGTAACCGAGTCGGCCCAACACCGCGATCGCGACGCTGCCGACGCCGCCGGTCGCGCCCGTCACGAGCACCTCGCCATCACCGGGCTTCACGCCGTGCCGCTCGAGTGCCATCACGCACAACATCGCGGTGTAGCCGGCGGTGCCGATCGCCATCGCCTGCTCGGTCGAGAACGCCGCGGGCAGCGGCACTAGCCAGTCGCCCATCAGCCGTGCGCGCTCGGCGAGACAGCCCCAGCGCGTTTCGCCGACGCCCCAACCGTTGTGGATGACCTTGTCGCCCGGCTTCCACGCGGCGTGGCTGCTTTCGATCACCGTGCCCGCGCCGTCAATGCCGGCCACCATCGGCCAGGTGCGTACGACCGGGCTTTTGTTCGTGATTGCAAGGCCGTCTTTGTAATTGAGCGTCGAGTGTTCCACCCGAATCGTCACGTCGCCGGGCGGCAGACCGGCATCGTCGACTGGCTGGATCGACGCTTTGAATCCCGATTCGGATTTTTCGAGCAAGAGAGCTGTGAACATGATCGCTCCGATAGAGATGGCGCCACGATAGCGTAAGCAGTCGGCATTTTCGAACGTCGGCACGCGGCAAACGCCAACCCGCCGCTTCACATCGGAAAAACATGGCAAGTCATTGTCTTACAACACGTTTCTCGGGTTGACTACGCGCGGGTCGGTCCGTATCCTGCGCGCAATGCTGCAACCAACCCCCCAGTTCCGGCGTATTGCGCAACACGCGGCAATCTGTTGGGCTCTGATTGCGTCGACGTCCGCCGCGCAGGCATCGCCGGCTGGTTCCAGCGCCACGACGCCCCCGGCCACGGCATCGGCCGACTCCACCGAACCAGGCTTTGTCAGCCAGGTGCGCGACACCTCTTCTGACATGGTCGTGACGGCGATAAATTTCCTCGGCGTGCGCTACAAGCGTGGCGGCAACGACGCAGACACCGGCTTCGATTGCAGCGGCTTCACCCGCCAAGTCTTCGAGACCAGCCTGGGCCTCGTGCTGCCGCGCCGTGCCGACGAACAGGCCAAGGCGCCCGGGTTGGTGAAGGTAAAAAAAGACGAGCTACAACCTGGCGACCTGGTGTTCTTCAATACGCTGCGCCGCACGTTTTCGCATGTCGGCATCTACATCGGTGATGGCAAGTTCGTGCACTCGCCCAAACCGGGCGGCGAAGTGCGGGTCGAAGACATGCGCATCGTTTATTGGGCCAAACGCTTCACCGGCGCACGCCGCGTCGAACTGGCGATGGAGTAGGCAGCCGCCGCGCAGCGATTGCCCGCGCCTTCGATAACGCAAACCGTGGCACCGGCCATCAGCCTGCGCCGAAGCTCAGACGCGCAAGCAGCCCCGACTGCGGCGCGGCCAAGCCCTGCGCAGGCACAATCCGATATGCCTGACAAAGTCATTCCACTCGCCGATCACCGCTACGCCGCCAGCGTGCCGCGTGTACCGTCGATCGCGACCTCTTCGACCGGTTTGCTCGGCGACACACTCGGCCGGCCGCTGCGCGACCTGCGCATTTCGGTCACCGACCGCTGCAACTTTCGCTGCAGCTACTGCATGCCGAAGGAGGTGTTCGACAAGCAGTACGCGTTCTTGCCGCACGCGTCGTTGCTCAGCTTTGAAGAGATCACGCGCACCGCAAAACTCTTCGTCGCGCACGGCGTTCGCAAGATCCGGCTGACCGGCGGCGAGCCGCTTCTGCGCAAGCACCTCGAGGTGCTGGTCGGCATGCTCAGCGCTCTGCGCACACCCGACGGCGCACCGCTCGACATCACCCTGACCACCAACGGATCGGTGCTCGCGCGCAAGGCGCAGGCGCTCAAGGACGCCGGGCTGCAACGCGTCACCGTGAGCCTCGATGCGCTCGACGACGCGGTCTTCCGCCACATGAACAACGCCGACTTTCCGGTCGGCGACGTGCTCGCCGGCATCGCCGAAGCACACCGCGCCGGCCTCGGCCCGATCAAGGTCAACATGGTGGTCAAGCGCGGCACCAACGACGACCAGATCCTGCCAATGGCGCGCCACTTCAAGGGCACGGGCGCGGTGCTGCGCTTCATCGAGTACATGGATGTGGGCGCCACCAACGGTTGGCGCATGGACGAGGTGCTGCCCTCCGCGCAGGTGGTCCAGCGCATCCACGCCGAGTTTCCGCTGCAGGCGATAGCCGCCGACGTGCTCGGCGAGACAGCCGAGCGCTGGCGCTACGCCGACGGCAGCGGCGAGATCGGCGTGATCTCCAGCGTCACGAAAGCGTTTTGCCAAGACTGCAACCGCGCGCGGCTGTCGACCGAAGGCAAGCTGTTTTTGTGCTTGTTCGCGAGCCACGGCCACGACCTGCGCGCTCTGCTGCGCGGCGACTATAGCGACGAGCAGATCGCAGGCGCGATCGGCCTGATCTGGCAAGGTCGCGCCGATCGCTACTCCGAGTTGCGCGCGAATGCGGCCGGCGCACCGAGCGGCGAGCGCCGCGTCGAGATGCACTACATCGGCGGCTGATGACTCTGCCGATCGCGATCCGCCGCCTCGTGCCGGCCGATCTGCCGGCGTACAAGGATTTGCGCGATGCGGTGCTGACCGCGCACCCGCAAGCGTTCACGTCCGACGCGGCACCCGAACGCTCGCATGAAAGCTATCTGTCGCGCTTGGGCTCGGGTCGACCCGAGGGCGGCGAATTCACGCTTGGCGCGTGGCAAGCCGATCGCCTTGTCGGCGCCGTCAGTTGCGAGCGCGATCCTCGGGCGAAGGTGATGCACATCGGACACGTCATCGGGATGATGGTGCGTTCCGATGCGCAAGGTCTGGGCATCGGTCGCAGCCTGCTCGATGCGTGCATCGGCGAGGCACGCGCCGCGCGCGGCTTGGTGATGCTGACCCTCAACGTCACGGCCGGCAATGCCGCCGCCGTGCACCTGTACGAGCGCGCGGGCTTTGTGCGCTTCGGCCGGCTCGAACGCGCCATCTGCGTCGATGGCGCGTACCACGCCAAGGACCAGATGACGCTATCGCTCTGACGCTGAAATCAGCGCGTCGCCAGACGCCGCCAGGTCTCGACGACGGAGTCCGGGTTCAGCGAGATTGACTTGATTCCCTCGGCAGCCAGCCAGTCGGCGAAATCCGGGTGATCGCTCGGGCCTTGGCCGCAGATGCCGACGTACTTGCCCGCCGCCAGGCACGCGGCGATCGCCTTCGAAATCAGCGCCTTTACGGCAGGGTCGCGCTCGTCGAAGTCTTTCGCGAGCAACTCCATGCCCGAGTCGCGATCGAGGCCGAGCGTCAACTGCGTCAAGTCGTTCGAGCCAATCGACATGCCGTCGAAGTGCTCCAGAAAACGCTCGGCCAGAATCGCGTTGCTCGGCACCTCGCACATCATGATCACGCGCAGGCCGTCGGTGCCGCCTTGCGATGCGCGCTTCAACCCGCGCTCGGCCAGCATGCCGACGACCGCCTCGGCCTGCGCCAAGGTGCGCACGAACGGCACCATGATCTCGACGTTGGTCAGGCCCATCTCCACACGCACGTGCTTGAGCGCTTCGCATTCCATCGCGAAGGCCTCGCCGAACGCTTCGCTGACATAGCGCGACGCGCCGCGAAAGCCCAGCATCGGGTTCTCTTCTTCCGGCTCGTAGCGCGAGCCGCCGATCAGCTTGCGGTACTCGTTGCTCTTGAAGTCGCTCAAGCGAACGATGACCGGCTTCGGCCAGAAGGCCGCCGCAATCGTCGCGATGCCTTCGACCAGCTTGTCGACATAGAAAGCGCGTGGCGAGGCGTGACCGCGGGCCACGCTCTCGACCGCCTTTTTCAGGTCGCTGTCGATGTTCGGGTAGTCGAGTATCGCCTTCGGGTGCACGCCGATGTTGTTGTTGATGATGAACTCGAGCCGTGCCAAGCCGACGCCGCTGTTGGGCATCTGCGCGAAGTCGAACGCGAGCTGCGGGTTGCCGACGTTCATCATGATCTTGACCGGGCATTCGGGCAGCACGCCGCGCTGCACATCGGTGATTTCGGTCTCCAACAAGCCGTCGTAGATGAACCCGGTATCGCCCTCGGAGCAAGCCACGGTGACTAGCGAGCCCTCTTTCAACGTCTCGGTCGCGTCACCGCAACCGACGACCGCCGGGATGCCCAACTCGCGCGCGATGATCGCCGCGTGGCAAGTGCGGCCGCCGCGGTTCGTCACGATGGCGGCAGCGCGCTTCATCACGGGCTCCCAGTTCGGGTCGGTCATGTCGGTGACGAGCACGTCACCGGCCTGCACCTGGTCCATGTCGGCGATGCTGTGCACGATGCGCACGGGGCCGGTGCCGATCTTCTGGCCGATCGCGCGCCCTTCGGCCAAGACCGTACCGGCGCTCTTCAACTTGTAGCGCTGCTCGACCTTGCCCTGCTGCTGGCTCTTCACGGTCTCGGGGCGCGCCTGCAGGATGTAGAGCTTGCCGTCGGCGCCGTCCTTGCCCCACTCGATGTCCATCGCGCGGCCGTAGTGCGTTTCGATCGTCAGCGCGTAGCCGGCGAGTTCGGCCACGTCGGCGTCGCTCAGCGAATAGCGATTGCAGTGCTCGTGCAGCGTGTCGACGGTCTTGACCAGTTGTCCGCTCTTGGCCTTTTCTTCCAGCGTAGCGAACTCCATCTTGATCAGCTTGGAGCCGAGGTTGCGGCGGATGATTGCGCTCTTTCCCGCGCGCAGCGCCGGCTTGTGAACGTAGAACTCGTCGGGGTTGACGGCGCCCTGCACCACCGTCTCGCCGAGGCCGTAGCTCGAGGTGATAAACACCACATCGCTGAAGCCGCTTTCGGTGTCGATCGTGAACATCACGCCGGCCGCGCCAAGGTCCGAGCGCACCATGCGTTGCACGCCGGCCGACAGCGCCACGTCGCTGTGCGCGAAGCCCTTGTGCACGCGGTAGCTGATCGCGCGGTCGTTGTAGAGGCTCGCGAACACCTCTTTCATCTTCGCGAGCACATCGGTGATGCCGACGACGTTCAGAAAGGTTTCCTGCTGGCCGGCGAACGACGCATCGGGCAGGTCCTCGGCGGTGGCCGACGAGCGCACCGCGAACGACGCGTTCGGGTTGCCCTCGGTCAGATTCGCAAACGACTCGGTGATCGCGGCATCGAGCTCGGGCGGGAACGGTGTCGACTCGATCCAGTGGCGGATCTCGGCGCCGGCCACGGCAAGTGCACGCACGTCGTCGGTGTCGAGCGTGGAAAGACGATCCTCGATCCGCTTCGCCAGCCCCTCGTGCTGCAGGAACTGCCGGAACGCATGCGCCGTGGTGGCGAAGCCGCCCGGCACGCGCACGCCCGAGGCGGCCAACTGGCTGATCATTTCGCCGAGCGAGGCGTTCTTGCCGCCCACCGACTCGACATCGGTCATCCTCAAGCGTTCGAACGGGGCGACCAGGGCGGTCGCCAGGGGGTTGCTTGACATGGGAGAGCTCCGGGAAGTTGAGAAATCGGGGCGCCACGCCGCGGCAGCGGCACCGAAACCATTCCCGGGCGCGCGCTCGCAACCCGGGGAACGGGTCGGGCACTGCAGGCGTGGGGGTTCATGGGTGGCTAAGGGCGAAAGGCTGTCAACGAGTTTACGGGCGAACTGCCTATCATCGAGACCAATCGCAACCCGCCGCTCAGCGCCCCGCACCATGGCCAATCGCACCGTTTTCTTCGTCTCGGACGGTACTGGCATCACGGCCGAAACCTTCGGCAATTCGATCATGTCGCAGTTCGCGATCAAGTCGCGCAACGTGCGCCGGCCGTTCATCGACACGCCGGACAAAGCGCACCAAGTGCTGCGCGAGATCAACCACACGGCCGACAGCGAGGGCCGCAAGCCCATCGTCTTTATCACGCTGGTCGACCCCGAAATCCTCGCGATCTTGAAGGGTGCGAAACCCGGCATGGCCGGTGCCGAGCAGAAGGGCTTGCTGCTCGACATGTTCAACACCTTCATCGAGCCACTCGAAGCCGAGTTCGGCATGACCTCGAACCACCGTGTCGGCCGGTTCGCCGACGTCTCGAAAAGCCAGGAGTACACCGACCGCATCGAGGCGATCAACTTCTCGCTCGCCCACGACGATGGCCAGTCGTCGAAGAACCTCGCGAGTGCCGACGTGATCCTGGTCGGCGTGAGCCGCAGCGGCAAGACGCCGACCTCGCTGTACCTCGCGATGCAGCACGGCATCAAGGCGGCGAACTACCCGCTGATCCCGGAAGACTTCGACCGCGGTGCGATCCCGTCGAACCTCGCACCGTTCAAGAAGAAGTGCTTCGGCCTGACGATCGACCCCGACCGGCTGAGCCACATCCGCAACGAGCGCCGGCCGAACAGCAAGTACGCGTCGATCGAGAATTGCCGCTTCGAGGTGAAAGAGGCCGAGACGATGATGCGGCGCGAAGGCATTGCGTGGCTGTCGTCGACGCACAAGTCGATCGAGGAGATCGCAACGACGATCCTGCGCGATCTGCGGCCGGATCGGTTGATGTACTAGTACATCAACACGCAAGTGTCGAAACATAATGACGACCGAGTTTGTGATCGGCATCTTGACGAGTGAACTTCCATTCGATGGTTCGTTCGTCGGCGTTTCGTGCTTGTTGCCAGGCGTCTACTTCGGCCTGCAGCAGC
>JANLUW010000398.1:0-3417 GCA_031363645.1 Rhizobacter sp.
TTCCAACGCACATAGCCACGCGGGTTGGCGACGACCCGGGTCCGGCGATGCACATAGTCGGACGAGGTGTGCGTGTGACCGTGAACCCAGAGCGCGGCTGTCTGACAGAACGAGGCGGGCAGGTCTGAGTAATCGCAGGGGTTCAGATCGCTGCCCTCGTACAGCGGGTCCATGCTGCGCGGGCTCGGGGCGTGGTGGGTGACGACGACGGTGGGCAGGGGTGAATGCGTGTCCAGGCGTGCCTGAAGCCAGTCCCGGCTGAGCGCGTGTTCGCGCCGCGCGTCGTCGGGCGTGAAACGTGTCGGGCCTGCCGGGCCGGTTACATCACGACGCTCCCGGATTGAGCCGCCGAAGTCGTTCAGGCCGCGGATGGCGTCGCGCATCGCCTCGGGCACGGAGGTTCCTGTGTCGACATCGAGCTCGAAGTCGGTCCACAGCGTCGTGCCGAGAAAGCGCACGCCTTGAATGGTCACTTCGTCGCGGTCGAGCAGGTGCACGTGGGTGCCGGCGGCGGCCTCGCGCAGCCTCTTGAGCATGCGTGTGCGCTCACTGCCGTAGAACTCGTGGTTGCCCGGCACGAGCACGACCGGCTTGCCGGCAAAGGTTGACTTGCGTCGAGCCCAATGGACGGCTTGGACGCCGACGGCGATGTCGCCGGCGAGCACCGCGATGTCGTACAGGTCCGGGCTCGGCGGCACGAACGCGGCGAACTCGAGGTGCAGGTCGCTGAGGATGAGCAGGCGCACGGGCGGGGTCATGCAAAACCCCGGTCGAGTGGCGAGCAGGGACGTGGCCAGGTCAGGCAGTGCTCGGGTGCGACGCAGAAGGCCTGGTAGCCGGCGCTCGGGTCGAGTCGACCGTCGGCGATGTAGTCGATCGTCTCGTGCAGGTGGCCGTGGACGACAACGTGCACCCCGAGGGCAATTGCCAGGTCGTCGAGGGCCTTCCAGCCGTGGGGGTGTCCGCCTAGGCCTTCGTGGGTCACGAGGATGTCGGCGCGCTGGCGAGCAAGGCGCTCGTACTCGTCGGGAAAGATCGATGTCCGGTGGCGTCGTGGCAGGCCGCCGCGCCAGCGCTCGGCGGGGCGGATGACCTTGAGGCGATCTGTGGCGCTTCGGTAAGCCGGTTCCAACGGAGGAGACCAAATGGTCTCGCGGAAGATGCCGCCGAGGCCGGCGATGCGGTATCCGGCCACTTCAACGACGCGCCCGTGCAGATTGCGGTGCGCGAGCTCGGAGCCGAATAGGTTGTCGTGGTCGGCGTCGGAGTCGGTGTCGTGGTTGCCGGGAATGAACCAGACTTCGGTGAGGTCGAGAATGGGGGCGAGTTCGAGCTGCAGCGGACGCTGGGCCTGGATGTCGCCGAGCAGGACGATGGGCTCAGGGCGGTGCGTCTGGACGCTGCGGATGACGAACTCGAAATGACCGTGGGGGTCGCCGAAGAACAGGAGCTCGGGCTGGAGAGGATCGAGAGGGATGGGTGACGGGTGAGACATGGTCGGCGCTTCTTTGCGAGGGAGTTCACCCTTCAACCTTCGTCTTCATCCGCGACGTCTTCTGGCGGTCTGTCGATCTCGAGGTCAAGGATTTCCAAGAGGGTCTCGTCGTCGCCGGAAATGGGGATTCCGGTATAGCGGGCGACGACCTCGCGTTCCACGGCGAACTGGTACACCCGCATCCAACGCTGGAAGCCGCGCACGGAAAAAGCAATCGGGGCGTCGATCTGCCGCTCCTGGAGCCTGCCAGCCATGATGTGAAGGGCCAAGAGCAACGGGCCGGCCATCGACGCTGTGGATGATTCCGATGGATCGGCCATCGTTCGCTCAACCTCGCGAAGGTCGCGAGCGATCGGCCGGATCCATCGGTCGGCAAGGGCGGTAGGGAAAACGGATCGATATGGCAACTTGCGAATGACGCTAGACAGCAGGTCGAGGTCGGTCGGGTCGATGGGCTGCATCACGTACTCCTACATGCGGCCCGCCCCGTGCCGCTGACGGCGAGCTGCAATGCTATGAACGACTCTTGGCGAACGACGGAGCTGGGCGACACTTTGAGTGTGGACAGACGGATCAGCCTGGCGCGAAATTCGTCGGCCATTTGAGCCCCGCACAGGTGATAGACGGATTGAATGCCGGCCTCACCGAGCTCTGCCAGCAGTTCGAGCAATCTCTCGACCGTCACGACCAGCAGCGTGCGGGCGTCCACGCACTGCTCGAGCGCCGGCCGGGTCCTGATCATGAACACCCATTCGTCCGGGATAGGGAGTTCGGCGCTGGTCCAATAGCTCTCGCCACGACGTCGGAATGACGGCGGCACGCGGCATTCCCACTCGAGGTGCGTGACGATCTTGAGCATCAAGAGGGTTGCGGCCTGGCATGCTTTGCGTCGTCACCCCTGGACTCGATACGAGCCGCAGGCACGCGATCTCTGGGGAGCTCGAACGTTGGCCCGGTGTATTCGGGGCGAGTCCAGAATCTGGTGTCCACCAGCATGAGGAGATGCGCGATCGCGTCGGATCCCTGCCTGCCGTGGTCCCTCGCCTCGCACTCCTCAGCCACTGCGAGCTCGTAGAGCTCGCAAAGTCGAGTGAAAGCGCGTATCGGCATCGAGAGATCAAAGACGGATTCGACGCCGAGCTTCTTGTTCACGATGTGTGCCACGAGCACCAAAGTCCCGAAGAACTCGCTCGAGCCGGGGTGCTGCCCCTTCGCAGCGATGTGTCTGAGACGGGCGTCGGGCAGCAGTGCGGGCAGAGCTGCGGTCCACGGCTGTCCCGATACGTAGGTGGACCAACCGAAACGTTCGATCACGATTGAACTCAAGGTCGGCGCCGGCGCTTCCGGTAATGGCGTTTGCTTCACGTGTGACTCCTTTGAAGTGTGCGTCACTCAACTGCTGAAAGTCGACTGCGCTGATAGGTGCATCAGCAAAATGCAAAGGTGGTGGGAGCTTCAGATAGCGAGTGAGGCCACAGAGCTAGCTATCCCACCAAAGCGCCTCGAGCGCCCCACCACCAGTTCGTTGAAAGGCCTTGCCGCTCTTCGACCTACGACTTGCGCCGGCTTTCCGTAAATCAACATTCATTTTGCTGACGTTATTAATAACTCCAGACGAATTCTACACGCTTGCAGCGCACGTGCAAGATCGACTGAAGCGCCAGCCTCCTTGCCGAAGGGGCGTCCAACAGGCCACTGTCAATTCATTTCGCACCGTAGTGCAATAGTTATGTTTAACGTGGCATTCTCACGGTGGCTGCGGGACGCTCTAGCCGATGCAAAACACTCCAATTGCCGCCGGAAGACCAAAGGGAGCGCGTAGCTACGACTCGGTTATCGCCAAGGCTTTTGGGGAAGCGGTGCAACAAGCCAGAAGAGCTCGTGGTGTGTCGCAGGAGCATTTGTCACTGTTGGCGGGGATC
>JANLUW010000346.1:0-11629 GCA_031363645.1 Rhizobacter sp.
CTCGGGCATCGCCTTGAAGTTCATGCCATAGATGCTCGCGATCAGCGTGGGCGGCAGCAGCGCAACGCTCGCGACCGAAAAAATCTTGATGATCTTGTTCTGGTTGATGTTGATGAAGCCGACGGTCGCGTTCATCAGGAAGTTGATCTTGTCAAACAGGAAGGTGCTGTGGCTGTCGAGTGAATCGATGTCACGCAAAATTTGCCGCGCTTCCTCGAACTGCTCGGCGTTCAGCATGCGCGAACGCATCATGAAGCTGATCGCGCGGCGTGTGTCCATCACGTTGCGGCGGATGCGGCCGTTCAGGTCTTCCTCGCGCGCGATCGCGTTCAGCACCTCGCCCGCGGCTTGGTCGTTCACCTCCTGCTTGAGCACGCGCGCGCTGACTTTCTCCAGGCTGTCGTAGATGCCTTCGAGGGCGTCGGCGCTGTATTCGGCATCGGCGTCGTAGAGCTTGAGCAGCACGTCTTTTGCGTCTTCGATCAGCGCCGGGGTGCGCCGCGCGCGCAGGCGCAGCAAGCGAAACACCGGCAGCTCTTCGTCGTGGACCGAGAACAGCACGTTGCTGAACAGGATAAACGCCACACGCACGTTGCGCGGGGCTTCGTCGTCGTCGATTAAAAAGTCGGAGCGGATGTGCAGCTCGCCGTTGTCTTCTTCGTAGAAACGGGCCGATTCTTCGAGGTCGTCGTCGACGGCGTCGTCGGGAATGGTCACGCCGAAGTGCTGTGTGATCCAGCCTTTTTCTTCTTCGGTCGGCGCGTCGAGGTCGACCCAGACCGGCTTCATGCGCGTCAACGCCTCGGCCAGGTCGGCGAGGCTCTCGATCTCTTGCTGGGCGAGCCGGCCGTTGGCCAGCGTGAAGACATTGAGCATGGGGGCTCCGACGCAACGGGGCAGGCGAACAAGCGGCGGACACGCGCTGGAGCGGACGCTTACCGGGAGTGAGGGAGCTGCAGGCAAATATGCGGGCTGCAGCCATCGATTATTGCACCCGAAGAAGCACCACTTTCAGCCGCTCCCGCCCTTGAAAGTCTGCCCTTGTGAGCATCGGTGTCATCCGCTTGTCATGCGGGCTGAACGTGTGCACACTGACCTCGACGGCCTGCCACAGACCGCCCTCCAGCCCCGACATTCGTCCTCCCTTCCCTCGCGCTCCCCCACCCTGCAAAGGAACCCTCATGAACCTGACGATCAGCGGTCATCACCTCGATGTCACACCGGCTCTCAGAGAGTACGTGCTCACGAAGCTCGAGCGCGTCACGCGCCACTTCGACCAGGTCGTCGACATCAACGTGTTGCTGTCGGTGGAGAAGTTGAAAGAGAAGGAACGCCGGCAGAAGGCCGAGGTCACGCTTCATGTAAAGGGCAAGGACATCTTCATCGAGCAGGCGAGCGAAGACATGTACGCCGCGATCGATCAACTGATGGACAAGCTCGACCGCCAGGTCTGCCGCCACAAAGACAAGGTACAGGATCACCACCACGCGTCACCGAAGCGGATCGACGCGTCAGCGGCCTGATTCCAGACGCACAGCACCCGGGGCGGCCCGCAAAGCCGCCTTTTTTTTTATTGTCGGCGCGTTTCCCTTCATGCGAGGGGCTGGCATGCCGTTGCTGCGGCGCAGCAGCGCATGCACAATTGTGCAGAGCGTTGGCGCTGGGCTTGTAGCCGACGCCGGCTTGCAATCCATAATTCGAGACCCGTCTTCCCTGCGGTCGCTGCGTCGATCGGGAACCGAACTTTTAGGCCCGTGCCCCTGATGAATCGCCTCGCTGCCATCCTGCCCGCCAGCAACGTGCTGGTGGATGTCGACGCCACCAGCAAGAAGCGCGCTTTCGAGCATGCGGGCCTGGTGTTCGAGAACCAGCACGCAATCGCGCGTGCCACCGTCACCGACAACCTGTTCGCGCGAGAACGACTCGGATCGACCGGCCTCGGCCACGGCGTGGCGATACCGCACGGCCGCATCAAGGGGCTGAAGAACCCACTCGCAGCCGTGCTGCGGGTTCAACAGCCGATTCCGTTCGATGCCCCCGACGACGAGCCTGTCGGCTTGCTGATTTTTTTGCTCGTGCCTGAAGCGGCGACGCAGCGGCACCTCGAGATCCTCTCCGAGATCGCTGAAATGCTGTCCGACCGTGAACTGCGCGAGCGTCTGAAGACCGAGCCCGACGTGGCGACCGTGCACCAGCTGATCGCGAACTGGGAACCGTTGAAATCGGTCGCTTGATGCGCCGGTCGGTGGTGCCATGAAGCCGAGCGTCATCAGCGCGGAAGCGCTGTTCGAAGAACATCGCGAAATCCTGCACTGGGAGTGGATCGCCGGTCACGCCCACCCCGAGCGCCGATTCGACGAAGCCGCGGTGCGCAACGCGCAATCCGCCGCCGACTTGGTCGGCTACCTCAACTACATCCACCCGTACCGCGTGCAGATCGTCGGTCGGCGCGAGGTGGCCTACCTGGACGAGAGCACGTCCGAAGTGGCCGAACGGCGCATCTCGCGCATCGTCACGCTCGAGCCGCCGGTGCTGATCGTGGCCGATGCCGAAACGCCGCCCGACAAGTTGGTCGCGATGTGCGACCGCGCCGACATCCCGCTCTTCGCCACCAACGAATCTGCAGGCCACGTGATCGACGTGGTGCGCAGCTACCTGAGCCAGCACTTCGCCGAGCGCACGACGCGCCACGGCGTGTTCATGGACATCCTCGGCGTCGGCGTGCTGATCACCGGCGAATCGGGCCTCGGCAAAAGCGAGCTCGGGCTCGAGCTGATCTCGCGCGGCCACGGGCTGGTGGCCGATGACGCGGTCGACCTCTACCGCGTCTCGCAGACCGGGCTCGAAGGCCGCTGCCCCGATTTGCTGCTGAACCTGCTCGAGGTGCGCGGCATCGGCCTGCTCGACATCAAGGCGATCTTCGGCGAGACCGCGGTGCGCCGGAAGATGCGGCTCAAACTCATCGTGCACCTGGTGCGCAAGGAAACGATGGACCGGGAGTTCGAGCGCCTGCCCTACGAGCCGCTGAACGAAGACATCCTCGATGTGCCGGTGCGCAAGACCGTGATCGCGGTCGACGCCGGGCGTAACCTCGCGGTGCTGGTCGAGGCGGCCGTGCGCAACACGATCTTGCAGCTGCGCGGGATCGACACCTACAAAGAGTTCATCGAGCGCCACGCCAAGGCGATGCTGAAACCAGAATAAGCCAGCTCACCGCTTGACTTTGTGGGGGCAGTTCTTCTTGGTGCACTTCGCGTACAGGGCGAGTGCATGTTCCTGAAGCTCGAAGCCCCGCGTTTGTGCCACCGCGCGCTGGCGCTTCTCGATCTCGGCATCGAAGAACTCCTCGACCTGGCCGCAGTCCATGCAGACGAGGTGGTCGTGGTGCTTGCCCTCGTTGAGCTCAAACACCGCCTTGCCCGTCTCGAAATGGTTGCGCGACAAAATGCCGGCCTGCTCGAACTGCAACAACACGCGGTACACGGTGGCAAGACCCACGTCGGCGCCTTCGGCCAGCAGCATCTTGAAAACGTCTTCGGCACTCATGTGGCGCTGCGTGGCCTTCTGGAACATTTCCAGCACCTTGATGCGCGGCAGCGTGGCCTTGAGGCCGCTGTTCTTGAGTTCGTCGGCGTGGGTCATGGCGGGCGGGTAAATCAGGGCTCGGGCGTCGGGTAAATCGCGGGCGGGCAGCGCAGATCGGCCGCAAGGCCAGCCGCTAGAATCGTTCGATCATATCGAGGTCGGCGCCCGCATCCGGCGCGCCGCATCCGCAACATGCCCTTGTCTTATTTTTTCCGTGTGCTCAGCGTCGCCTCGCTTGCCGGCCTTGGCGGATGCCAGTACCTGCCGTCGGTGCCCAAGGTCGATTGGTCGGCCGACCGTTTTCTCGGCGTCGTCACGCCGTACCGGGTCGAGGTGGTGCAGGGCAACGTCATCACCAGCGAACAGGCCGAGGCAGTCAAGCCCGGCATGAACCGAGCGCAGGTGCGCGACGTGCTCGGCTCGCCGCTGCTGGTCGACGTGTTTCATGTCGACCGCTGGGACTACGTCTTCACGATCCGCCGCCAGGGTGCCGAACCGCAGTCGCGCCGCGTCGTCGTGCTGTTCACCGCCGACGTTTTCAAGAGCATGGACACCGGCGGCACGTTGCCGTCCGAACGCGAATTCGTCGCGTCGATCGACACCTTCAAGACCTCGCGCAACGCGCCGCCGCTCGAGCTCACGCCCGAGCAACTGAAGGCGCTGCCGGCGCCAGCCAAACCGGCGCCCGTGCCGGCCGAGCCAGTCGGCCCGACGCGCGCTTACCCGCCGCTCGAACCCAATTCATGAGGGTCGCGGTGGCGGGCGCGCCTCTGAGAATCGTCGTCTCCGGCGCGCCACTGAGAATCGCCGTCTCCGGCGCTTCCGGCCGCATGGGCCGCATGCTGATCGAAGCGATCGCAGCCGCCGACGACCTGCAAGTCACCGGCGCACTCGATGTTGCCGGCAGCCCGGCAGTCGGCGCCGACGCCACCGCGTTCCTCGGCCGCAGCAGCGGCACCCCGATCACCGCTGACCTGCGCACCGGCCTCGCCAACGCGCAGGTGCTGATCGACTTCACCCGCCCGGAAGGCACGCTCGCACACCTCGCGGTCTGCCGCGAATTGGGCGTCAAGGGTGTCATCGGCACGACCGGTTTCAGCGACGCGCAGAAGGCGCAAATCGCCGAACACGCGCAGCACATTGCGATCGTGATGGCGCCGAACATGAGCGTCGGCGTCAACGTCGTGATGAAGCTGCTCGACGTGGCCGCGCGTGCGCTGAACGAGGGCTACGACATCGAGATCGTCGAGGCGCATCACCGTCACAAGGTCGATGCGCCGAGTGGCACCGCGTTGCAGATGGGCGAGGTCGTCGCGTCTGCGCTCGGCCGTGATTTGAAAGACTGCGCCGTCTACGGCCGCGAGGGCGTCACGGGCGAGCGCGACCCCTCGACCATCGGCTTCGCGACAGTGCGCGGCGGCGACATCGTCGGCGACCACACCGTGATGTTCGCGGGCATCGGCGAGCGCATCGAGATCACCCACCGTTCGAGCAGCCGCGTGACGTATGCGCAAGGCGCGCTGCGCGCGGCTCGCTTTCTCGCCTCGCGCGAGAACGGCCTGTTCGACATGAACGACGTGCTCGGCATCCGATGAACGCGAGCAACCTCGTCATGTTTTGGGGGCAGGGCGATGCCGTGACCCGCGGCGTCGCGGTGCTGCTGCTGGCGATGTCGGTCAGCGCCTGGGTCGTGATCTTCTGGAAGGGTTGGCTGCTGCGCCGCGTGCGTAACGACATCGAACGCGCAGTGCCCGCCTTCTGGGTCGCGCCCAGCCTCGACGCCGGCCGCGAGGCACTGAACGCGTTCGACCGAGAACGCGCGCTCGCGCCGTTGCTCGCAGCAGCCGTCGCCACGCCGCCCGGCGGCACGCTCGAAGCGAAAGGCCACGCCGATTCGCAGCTCACGCGGCGCCTGCGCGATGCGCTGCACGGCGTGCTCGCGCAACTCCAGTTCGGCCAGGTGCTGCTCGCGTCGATCGGCAGCACCGCGCCGTTCATCGGCCTGTTCGGCACGGTCTGGGGCATCTACCACGCGCTGGTCGGCATCTCGGTCGCGGGCTCGATGTCGATCGAGCGCGTGTCCGGCCCTGTCGGCGAAGCGCTGGTGATGACGGCTGCGGGCCTCGCGGTCGCGATCCCGGCGGTGCTCGCTTACAACATCTTCGGCAAGATGGTCGCGAACAGCGAGGCCGAGCTCGAAGGCTTCGCGCATGACCTGCGCGAGATGGTGCTCGACGAAAATCGCACCTGAGCGACCCGCGCCCGCATCCTCATGGCCTTCGGTCGCCTCGAACGCACAAACCGCCCGTCACCGATGAGCGACATCAACATGACGCCGCTGATCGACGTGATGCTGGTGCTGCTGGTGATCTTCATGATCACCGCGCCGCTGATGACATCGAGCCTCAAGCTCGACCTGCCCAGAGCCGACGGCGCGCAGCCGAACGACACGCCGCAGTTCATCAGCGTCGCGCTCGACCCGCAAGGCACGCTGTACTTCGGCGAAGAAGCGCTCGAACCCGCAGCATTCGCGGCGCGCGTGACAGAAGCCGCGCGCAAGAACCCGAAGACCGAAGTGCAGCTGCGCGCCGACAAGGGCGTGCCCTACGGCCGTGTCGCCGAGGTCATCGGCGTGGTGCAGAAGGCCGGGCTGAACCGGATCGGCTTCGTGACCGAGCCCGCGGGCGCCGCCAAGCCCTGAGTCGACTTGATCTGACCTGCGCTCGCGCAGTCGCCATGCTGACGATCCACAACCCCGATCACCACCTGCACCAGGGCCGCCACGAGATGTTCCGCGGCCGGCTCGTGCCGTGCCACGAAACACCGCAGCGGCTCGATCATGTGCTGGCCGAGTTGCAGCGCCGCGCGCTGGCGCCTCTGCGCACGCCAACGGGTGACGACGACGCACTCGATGCCGCGCTCTCGCAGATCCACGACCCGCGCTACCTGCACTTCATCGAGCACGCCTGGAACGAATGGATCGCGCTCGACGTCAGCAACGCCGAGCGCGATGCGCTGCCCTCGGTCTGGCCGGCGCCCGGCATGCGGCGCGACCTGCTGCCCGACAACTTCGCCGCGCGCATGGGCTTGTTCTCGTTCGATGCCGGCACGCCGTTGACCGCCGGCAGCTGGATCGCTGCGCGCGCCGGCGCTGCGCGTGTGCGGTCGAGGCCGCGCGCGAGGTGAGCCACGGCGCGGTTCGCGCCGCGTTCGCGCTGTCGCGCCCGCCGGGTCACCACGCCGGCCGCGACTTCTTCGGCGGCTACTGCTTCCTCAACAATGCTGCGCTCGCCGTGCAAGCGCTGCGCGACGGCGGTGCGCCACGCGTCGCGGTGCTCGATGTCGACTACCACCACGGCAACGGCACACAGGCGATCTTCTACGAGCGTGCCGATGTGCTGACGGTCTCGATCCACGGCAACCCGATGACCGAGTACCCGTTCTTCCTCGGCCACGCCGACGAGCACGGCGCGGGCGAGGGCGCAGGCTTCAACCTGAACCTGCCGCTGCCATGCGGCACCGACTTCGCACACTGGCGCGCGGCCTTGCTCACCGCACTCGAGGCAATCCGCCGCTTCGGTGCCGATGCCTTGGTGGTCGCGCTCGGCGTCGACACGTTCAAGGGCGATCCGATTTCGGGCTTCCTGCTGCGCAGCGATGACTACCTGCAGGTGGGCCGCGACATTGCCGGCGCGAAGCTGCCGACCGTATTCACGTTCGAAGGCGGCTACGCGGTTGCCGAAGTCGGCGTCAACACGGTCAACGTGCTCGAAGGCTTCAGCGCGACGTAGTTTTGTCGTGCGTCATCGGCGCCGCGAGCGCGCAGGCGCCGGCGGGTTCGAGCGCGACCTTCCACGATCGGTATACAGGTCAAAGATGCGCGTCGGCGCGACACTGCGTTTGAAGCTGCGACCACCCCTCCGCGCCGAGCGCAGCCAGCGTGGCAATGTTGCGCTCGCTGATCGCCTCCGCCTCGGGAAACGCCTCGACCGCGCGCTCGACGCTCGCCTCGCGCAGCAAGTGCAGCGTCGGGTGCGGCGAGCGGTTGGTCGCGTTGCCGAGGTCGTCTGCGTCGGCATCGGCAAATTGGTACTGCGGGTGAAAGCACGCCACCTGCAGCACGCCGTCGAGGCCGAGGTCTTCGAGCGCGGCATCCGCGGCGTCGAGAAAATCGTTGAACTCGGCGAAATCGACGAGCGCATTCGGGTGGATCAGCAGCGTGGTCTCGACGACCGCCGGGTCGGCCGCAACCAGCTCGTTCATCTGCACGCGCAGCGCCTCGAGCAGCACGCGCGGGTCGTCGCTTTCGCAGATGACGAAGCGCACCTGCCCCTTCGTCAGCGGCGCTTTCGCGAAAGGGCACAGGTTCAGGCCGACGACCGCACGCTGCACCCAGGCGCGGGTCTCGGCGATGGCGCGGTCGGCGGGCAGGGTGTTCGTGGTCATGTGCATGAACTTTGCGGTCGCGAGACTGTCTGCTCGCCTGATCGGGCCTCGATCATCACATGGTCGTGTGCACCCGAAGGAAGGTTGCGAAGCGCGGCAGGCCGGTGCGCGTGAGGTCGCGGTAGCGGTAGGTGACAACGCTGCCGAGCGGCGGCGGATTGCGCCGCTGAGCATCGCTCAAACCACTGCCGATCAGGAACTGCCGGCCATCGGGCATGCGCACTTCGAGCGCACCGAGCAGGCCGACGTACTTGCCGCGGCCGGCCTGGTGCGCCACGACGACCGCCTCGGTGTCGCGCATCGACTTGAGCTTCATGATCACGTCGGTGCGGCCGGTCACGTACGCCGCATCCGCCCGGTGCAGCACCAGCCCCTCACCGCCTTGCGCGATCGTCGTCGCGAGGCGCTGTTGCAACGCGGCGCGGTCGGCGACCACCGCTTGATCGACGGCCACCAACTGCGGCGAACCGTTTTGCCGCACCACCGCTTCGATGCGGCGCGCGCGGCCTTCGAACGAACCGGTCGCGCCCGGCAGCTCGAACACCATGTAGCGCACGCGCTGCCATTCGGCATCGACCGGCTGCACCTTGCGCACGATGCCCGAGAGCTCGTCGAAGCGGCCGCGGCCGAGCCAGAGTTCGCCGTCGAGCGGCGTGTGCGGTAACTGCGCGGTGAACCAGCCCGGGGCCGAGACAGCGCGGCCGCTGCGGTGTCGCAAGGTCGTGCCGTCCCACACGCCGCGCACGCCGTCGTACTTCTCGCTGACGAGAAACGGCGCTGGGTCGGCACCGTTGGGCCAGAGGCCGAGCAGCGGCAGCGCCGCGGGTGATGCGGCAGTGGCTCGCGACCCGGGCCATGCGGCGGCGAGCAGTGCAGCGAGGAAGTTGCGGCGTGAGGCGGGCATGGGCAAACTCCGGTGGGTGGATGCAGCGATGGTCGTGCCGCGTGCCGACGCCAGCCATCCACCATTCGGGCCGTTCGCGGGTGCCCTCGAAATGGGGTCAACGCACCCCGCTTCCTATAATCGCCCCAACCTTTTCGAGCGCTTGCCTCGCGCGACCCCATGACTCCCGACTTCAAACCCGACGAGATAGAGCGCGCCGCACAGGCCGCATGGCGCGCCGCCGACGCCTATCGCGTCACCGAAGACACGAGCCGCCCGAAGTTCTATGCCTGCTCGATGCTGCCGTACCCGAGCGGCAAGCTGCACATGGGCCATGTGCGCAACTACACGATCAACGACATGCTCGCGCGCCAACTGCGCATGAAGGGCATGAACGTGCTGATGCCGATGGGTTGGGACGCCTTCGGCCTGCCCGCAGAAAACGCGGCGATCGCCAACAACATTGCTCCCGCCGCCTGGACGCGCGCCAACATCGCCGAGATGAAGGCGCAGATGGAGCCGCTCGGCCTGGGCTTCGACTGGTCGCGCGAGATCGCGACCTGCGACCCGGCTTACTACAAGTGGAACCAGTGGTTCTTCCTGAAGCTGCTCGAGAAGGGCCTCGCCTACCGCAAGACCCAGATCGTGAACTGGGACCCGGTCGACCAGACCGTGCTGGCCAACGAGCAGGTCGAGAACGGCCGCGGCTGGCGCAGCGGCGCGATCGTCGAGAAGCGCGAGATCCCGGGCTACTACCTCGCGATCACGCAGTATGCCGACGAGCTGCAGGACAACGTCACCGACCCCGCCAACCCCGACTACCTGCACGGCTGGCCCGAGCGCGTGCGCCTGATGCAGGAGCACTGGATCGGCAAGAGCGAAGGCGTGCGCTTCGCGTTCACGCACAAGGTGACCGGCGTTGATGGCGCACCCATCGACGACGGCAAGCTCTGGGTCTTCACGACCCGCGCCGACACCATCATGGGCGTGACCTTTTGTGCGGTCGCGCCGGAGCACCCGCTGGCGCTGCACGCCGCGGCGAGGGACCCGAAGATCGCCGCCTTCATCGAGCAGTGCAAGGCCGGCGGCACGACCGAAGCCGAGCTCGCCACGCAAGAGAAGAAGGGCGTCGCGACCGGGCTGATGGTCGAGCACCCGCTCACGCACGAGCCGATCCCCGTGTGGATCGGCAACTACGTGCTGATGGGCTACGGCGACGGCGCCGTGATGGGCGTGCCGGCGCACGACGAACGCGATTTCGTGTTCGCGAAGAAGTACGGCATCGACATCCTGCAAGTGATCCATGTCGAGGGCGTTCCGCACTTCACTTACGACCACTGGCAAGACTGGTACGGACTGAAAGACGCGAGCGGCGAACGTGCAGTGACGATCAACTCCGACGTGTACAGCGGCATGTCGTACGGCGTTGCGATCGACGCGGTCGCGGCTGCACTCGGGCACAAAGGCCTGGGTGCGAAGAAGACCACCTGGCGCCTGCGCGACTGGGGCATCAGCCGCCAGCGCTACTGGGGCACGCCGATCCCGATCATCCATTGCGCCAAGTGCGGCGTCGTGCCGGTGCCCGAGAAGGACCTGCCGGTGGTCTTGCCCGAAGATTTGATTCCCGACGGCTCGGGCAACCCGCTGAACCACTGCGCCGCGTTTTTGAATGTGGCCTGCCCGTCGTGCGGCCAGCCGGCCAAGCGCGAGACCGACACGATGGACACCTTCGTCGATTCGGCCTGGTACTACATGCGCTACACCTGCCCCGACAGCGCAGAGGCAATGGTCGACGAGCGCGCCGATTACTGGAGCCCCATGGACCAGTACATCGGCGGCATCGAGCACGCGGTGCTGCACCTGTTGTATGCGCGCTTCTGGACCAAGGCGATGCGCGACATCGGGCTCGTGGGTTACGGCGAGCCGTTCACCAAGCTGTTCACGCAGGGCATGCTGCTGAATGAGTCGTTCTACCGCGAAGGGGCCGACGGAAAAACGCGTTGGTTCTATCCGGCCGAAGTGACCGTCAGCCACGACGACAAGGGTCACCCGATCGGCGCGACCGCGATCGAAGACGGTTTGGCCGTGGTGCTCGGCGGCACCGAGAAAATGTCGAAGTCGAAGAACAACGTGGTCGAGCCGCGCGACATCATCGCCAGGTTCGGTGCCGACACCGCGCGGCTGTTCTCGATGTTCGCCGCGCCGCCCGACCAAAGCGCGATCTGGTCCGACACGGGCGCCGAAGGTTCGTACCGCTACCTGCGCCGGCTCTGGAACTTCGCGTTCAAGCAGGCCGACGTGGTTCGCGCGGCCGGCAGCGATTTCCACGGCACCAGTGACGCCGCATCGGCACTGCGTCGCGAGGTGCACCTGCTGCTCAAGCAGATCAGCCACGACTACGACCGCCTGCAATACAACACCGTCGCCTCCGGCGCGATGAAACTGCTCAACGCGCTCGAGGCCGCGAAGCTCGCTGAAACGCCGGCCGATGCCGCGGCGCTGCGCGAAAGCGTCGGCATTTTGCTGCGCGTGCTGTACCCCGCCGCGCCGCACATCACGCATGCGCTCTGGGGCGAACTCGGCTTCGCTACGGCCCACGGTGAATTGCTCGACGCGCCCTGGCCGCAGATCGACGAGGCGGCTCTCGTGCAAAGCGAAATCGAGCTGATGCTGCAGGTCAACGGCAAGCTGCGCGGCAGCATCCGCGTGGCCGCC
>JANLUW010000356.1:0-13140 GCA_031363645.1 Rhizobacter sp.
GGCCGACGATCTGGCCGACTGCGCCCGAGTCCGTACCCGACACCAACGTCGGTCTACCGTTCACGCTCAGGTAACGCAGGTCTGTGACCGTGCCGTTCAAGCGAACATAGGACGTCGAAATGAGCGTGTCCGGATCCTTCACGGTCGTCAGGCCGCTCGAGTACTGGCGACCATAGACCCGGCTCAGGCCGGACGGATTGCAGGGGTCGCCGTTAGGCAGTATCGATGCGAAAGCGATCGAGCCTGCCAGGGTTGTCGAATCGCCGATGACGCGATAAGCGACGCCGGTCCCGGTATGAGCCAGCTCTTCTGGCGGACCTTTGCTGTAGACAGTGCTGACATCCACCCCCAAGTCTTCGAGCCAGCCTGCATTGGTGGCCGGCACTACCTGACCGGTCAAGCTGGTACCCGTGTTGTCCGACAACTTTGATCGTGTGTACGGGAATGCCAGCGGCAACACCGGTGCAGCTGTGAACGCGGCGTTGGTGCCGTCGAAAAAAGCGTAGAAGCTCTGCCCTTGAGTCGAAGAGATATCGATCGGGTCCAGCAAGCGCCCTGTGCCGATCATGACCACGCGTTTCTTGTTGGTGGGGTCCACCTCGATCGACGGGACCGTGGTCACGGGCTGAGGATTGGAACTCGCGTCGGTCAATGTTGCGAGCTTGACCAGTTTGCCGGCGGCGGTGTAGCTGCCGGTGCCGGTGACGTCGAGCCGCCATAGATTGCCCAGCAGGTCGCCAGCATAGATCGCGTCGACGGTGCCGTTTGTGGCGTCGACGACGAAGGCGTTCGCATGGGCCAGCCCGGCATCGTTGGCGAGCGTGCCCGCGCCGGTCGGCACCTTCTCCAAGAACGCGCCAGTCCTTGGGTTGACGAAGATGAAGTAGCCCTGTCCGTCGCTGTTGTTGTAGCCCGAGGTGAAAACCGCGACCCAGCCGTACTTCGCGGTTTTCATGACCAGCGGGGCGCCGAAGGTATAGCCGAGCGACGGATTCGTGAACTCCCACATCACCTTGCCTAGGATCACGCTTTCCGCGTAAGGCTTGGGGTTGAGGGGGTCGGTCATGTCCACCGGGTCGGTCACATCGAGCGCGTAGTAGCTCTTGCCACCCTTGCCAAGGCCACCGATCAGCACCGAACGCCAGTTCGGTGCCACGTCCGTCGAGCCCTGCGTGTTCTTGAAGTCGATGTCTGACACCGAGGGCGTGGCGTTCACCATGTAGTGGTGGCTGAACGACGGGTTGCCCAGCGATGCCAGGCCGTCGGTATTCGGCGTACCGTTCGGACCCTGGTAGAGCGCGCGCGGCACATAAGCGAACATCTCGGTGCCCGCGTTCGGGTCAACTTCGAGCGGCGGAGTGGTGGCTATCGCGGGTGCCGTCGTCAGCAGGGCTCCGTTGATCGCATGCATCATGCCGTCGTTCGCGCCGACATAAACCATCGTGCGACGCGCAGCCCACTTGATCTTGAACGCTGAGTAGCCGGGGTTGGACGCGTCCAGGAACGGAAAGCTCGGCGGCCCTACCGGCGCGGCCTTCGAGCCGACGATATCGCCGAGCAGCGTGGCGCGTGCGCGATAGGCATTGGTGCCACCCGCGACGCCGACCTCGTTCGTCTGGTCACCCCGCAGGTAATTCAGGAAGTTGACAGAGTCGATTCCGGCGACATACGACGTGTCGAGTGCGGTCAGTGCTGCTGCATCGAGTTGCGATGCGCCCGAAGAGCGGAATGCCACACCCGTGCTGCCGTCCCACGAGACGACACGGCGGTTCAGGTTCCAGCCGGTGCCGGCGAATTGGGAGGTCAGGTTGCTCGACAAGGTCCAAGCGGTCGGCAAGGGCGTTACCGGATTGCCGGTGACTGGATCGAAAGCCAGGATTCCTGCAGTGACCTCACCCGTCCAAGTACTCGAGTCGTATTTGCTGCTGAAGCTGGCATTGTTCGTCTTAGCCACCTGCGGCAGCGAGGTCGAGAACGATGTCGTGAACTGCGTCACCTTGCTTGCGATGTCGGCAAAGGCCGCGATCAGACCGGCTTGCATCGCTGCCGGCTGCCCGCCCGAAAAGTAATTGTCGGGCCGGGGCTGGGTGCCGTTCACGTCGGTGTTCGTGTGCCACGACGCCAGCAGCGGTGCGGTACCTGCGACGTAGCCCTTGGGCACGGTGAAGCCGCCGTACTTGGTCGCCAGGTAGAACTGGTTATTTATTTCGTACCGCTGGCCCTCCTGCACGTCGACCCAATAGGTGTCGATGGTCTGCGGCACGGGAAGCGCCTTCGACACAGGGCGGCCGCGGATGTCCTGGATGTGCGCGTCATAGGCCAGCCCTGCGATCAACGCCGAATTGTTGCCGCAGCATCCGCCCCATGGGCTCGTGGTACCGGCCGACGCGCCGAGGCCTTCCATCACGCCGACCTGGTTGGTTCGGAGCACGGCGTCCACCGAGGTGTCGCCCGATACCTTCGATGGCATGGGGTTCGGTTCGCCCGTCGCCAACGACGCGCTGGCGTGCGGAACGTTCTTGTCGTTCCAGGTGTGAACGTCGCCGATGCCGAGCACGAAGTTGCGCTGGCAGGAATAGAGGATCGGGTCAGGCGGCGCGGTGATCACCGGGAAGCCGTCGGTCCACGTCGCGATGGTCGGCTGTGAGGTACCTGCCGGCACCGCCGTCCACTCGGGCACCTTCTCCAGATTCTTGAAGTATCGAAGCGCCGCGTAGTAGAGCTCGCTGACGTTGTCGTATGTCTTGTACGACTGAGCGCTTTGACCGAACTTGTTCAGATAATTCATGACCCCGCTGTTCGTGATCGGGCTGGTCAAGCCCATGATGCCGGCAGTGTTCGCAGCATCGTCGGCATCCGGGTTCAGCGTCATCACGCCGGTCGTCGCGCTCCATTCGGCGGCCGTGGTCTGGGGCGTGCCGGTCTGTCCCAGCGGCACACCCTTCGCATTGGCAACCGGCATCGACCCCGGCACCGGCATCATCGGCCCGACGAACTTCTGCTGCGCTCGCAACACCCCGCCGTCGCGATACAGGTCCCCATCGTTCAGATAGCCGAACGCGCTGAAACGAATCTTGTTTGCGTACTGCTGGATCAGCCCCTCGGGCTTGTAGTTGGCGCCGTACTTCACGCAGTTCGTTTCCAGCTGGGACGCAACGCACACCTGCGCGCGAATGAAAGCCTGGAGTACCGTGCCCCTGCTGTTCGATGTGCCGTTGTACGAGGTGGGGACGTTACTCAAGGCGGGGGTCGAGCCATCGCTGTCAGGCACCGCAAAGCGCATCTGATTGCCGAGCCCCCACACGCTCATGCTCAAACTGTTCGTCGACGACGGGAACGGCGTCGCGCCGGCGATGAGCGCGCCGCCGGTCACGGTGGTGTCCGGAAAGTTACTGCCGGCACTCCCCTGGGTCGAAGCCCAAGCCTTTTCGACAACCGTGCGCGCGGACTCGTCGATCACCCGGTAGCCGCCGGTCAGCACCCAACGGAACGGGTCGATCGTCTGCATCGATGCCCAGTTCAGGAAGTTGCCGCTCCACTTGCCGGAGCACGTGCGATTGGTTGCGGCCACTGCCGGCACGAAGTAGTTGTTGACGCTCGTGCCGTCGGTGTACGAGTACGTGTAGCACTTGTTCGGGTCGAAGTAGCCGAGGTAGGTGTTGGCGCTCGAATACGTCCGGTTAGTGTAGGCCACGCTGATCGCAGTCGGGAACTCGACCGACAGCGCCAGCGCCAGATTGCCGGGCACGTTGGCGTTGGAGAACAAGGGCTGGTCGGCGAGCGCCGTCTGCGCCCGGGCAGGCAGGGCCGCGCCGAGGGTGCACGCCACTAGTGCGCAGAGCGCCCAGACGTGCACGGTAGTGCGACGCAAACGAGTCATATCGGGCGTTGTTTTCATGGCGTGGCTCGCTTATGACGGAACGGTGAACGTGGACTGGAAAAATGACTGGGTGTTGCGCGGCCCGGTGACTCGCATGCTCAGCCGGTAGACCACGCCCTTCGGGACAGCGGCCGCACCGCCCGGCGTCAGACCAGCTCGCTCGGCGCTCTGCAGATTCAGCAAACTGCTGCCAGGTGCAGTCGGGTTGTCGGCGAGCACGCAACTGGCCGCGCCCAGCGTCGACTCGTCGCCCGCGCTGGCGCACAGGCGGTCGATGACATAACGGACCTGGACACTGCCGCTCGGATCCGGCGACTTCAGATCGGGTGCGTTGTAGGCTGCGGCAAAGTCGCCGTCGGACAGCGCCAACGCGTTCGGGACGCCTTGCGCATTGGTTGGCAGCATCGTCGCGCTGTAATTGACCATGTTCAAGCCCGGGGCCGGCGTGTTTGCGCGGTTCGCTGCCGTGTTCAGCAGGCCGACCCGGAAGTACGCCATCGTCGTGTTCACGGCCATTTCGCTCTGGTTGCGCATGTCGCGCTTGAAGCCGATGTTGCCAGCGGAAAACAGCGACGTGTTAAACGAGCGGACCAGCGCGACCGCCGCGATCAGCATGATCACCAGCGCGATCAGGCTGAACAGCAGCACCACGCCGCGCTGGCCGGCGGGGCTGCGAACCGGTGAATGACGAGGGCGGTGTGGGCGGATCATCATTGCGGCGCATTCAGAACATTGAGCAGCGGGATGGTGGTTTCGACAGTGCGGAACCGGTAGTTAAGGTCTGCGCCGGAAAGAACGCGCGTTTGGCGCACCGCGGCGGGAAGATCGCCGAACAGCGTCAACGTCGTTCCGGTTGGTTGCTGGTAGTCCTGCGGGCGCTCGGGCAGCGAGGTGCGCAGGATGAAGCCGAGCCGGATCGCAACAATTCGGCGCAGCTTGTCTTGTGACGCGACACTGCCGTCCATCAGCACGCTCGCCTCGTACCCCGACCCCGCGATCGGGTCGACCCAGTTGCCGAGCGTGCCGTTCGGGCGCGGTATCGCGGTGTCCACACCGTACAGCGCGCGCATCTCGACCACGCCATCGGCGATAGGCTGCTCGCCGCCGCCGTTCTGCAGCAGGTCGTAGCTGAAGAGCGCGTTGTTTGCGCCGACACCGAAAAGCTGGAAGTGCGGTGGATTGGTCACGGCCGAACCGAGTTGCGCCATCACGGTACTGCCAGTGAAGTCGACCAGATTCACGCTGGCACCGGTAGCGCTGAAGTACGTGCCTGCAAGCTGCACGGTCGATGCCGCGGCGTCAAGACTGCCCAGCTGCTGCAGCATGCACGATCTTGGCAAAGCCACCGAGGGGTCGGCCAGCAGGACGACGTTGCCGGCCAGATAGGTCAGGGTGTTGGGTACTTGCCAGTTCGTGGACGAAAGCGGCGTGACCGACAGCGGCATTTCAGCAGCGCCGGCCATGCCGCCGAGCACCATCAGCACGTCGCCGCCAGTGCCGAGAGCCAGCCCCTTGCCGATGACCACGGGCGCTAACTGCACTGGCATTGCGGCGCTCGTGACATTCTTGAACGTCGAGGTCGCCGCAATCGTTGCGGGGAGCACCGCTGTTCCGCCTGCCGACGCATTCAGCCGGCATCCGTACATCGCGCTCCAGTTCTGCGAGAAGCCCGAGCCCGCGCTGCGGATCGCGCGGTCGAGCACATAGGCCGCATACGCCCCGGTCTGGTTGAGATCGTTGACCGAGGTCGTGCTGCGCTTGCTGCCTTCGCTGCGAATCAGCACGCTGGTGATCGCCAGCGTGACAACCAGGCCGATGACCATCGAAACCAGCAGTTCGATCAGCGAGAAGCCACCGGTCGAGCGCACGAAGGGGGTCAGACGGCGCTTCATGGCAGGATGACCTGGGTCACGTACCGGTTGACCGAATTCGCGCTACCGCTGGCAGCCTGGGGTGCCCGCCACTCGATCGTGATCGACGCGGAGTTCGGCGATGCCTGTGTGTAAGTTCCGACGCCGTTGGGCAGGCCCGCGCCGCTGGCACTCGGGTCGCTCACTCTGAGCTTCCAGGCGTCTACCGTGGCGATCGGCAGGGACACGGACCCGGTGAGTTCGGCAGCTGCAGCAATTTCGTTCGCGAGCAGCGCCGCGCGGTTGCTGTCTTCAGCGCTCACAGAAAACTGGATCGCGCGGGCTTGCAGACCCACGAAGCCGAGCAGCCCGAACGAAAAGATCAGGATGGCCACCAGCACCTCGATCAGGGTCATGCCGGACTGGCGTGTCAGGGAGCGCTTCACTCGGTTCATGGTCAGCACCCGTCGGGCGAGGTGGTAGAGAGAGCAGGGCGTTTCGGGTCGCACATGCGAACCTGGCCGCCAACGGCTACGGTGACATTCAGTGGCCGATCCGACGCGGTCTGCGACACCTGGAAGGCGGCCGGTGTGCCGGCACAGTCGGCCGTTGCCGCGGAACCGGTCGGCGCCATCAGCCGCCCGTCGGCGTTGAAGCAGATGGCTTTCGGCGCGCCGGTGATGCTCACGCCGGATGCCACGTCGGTCAGCACGCCTGCGCGAACGAACTCGGTCACGTTGTTGTTGATGAACGGCGACGCGACGGTTTGAATCGACCAGTTCTTGCCGTTAGCGACGGTGGTCGGATTCAGTGTCGGGTTGGCGTCATTGGTGAAGCTCATCACGACCTGCCGGTTACGGCGCACTGCTTCGCCCTGCGCGGTACGCAAACCAGTCTGCAGCGCCTCTGAGACGGTGCGCACCTGAGAGTTACGGATCCAGGTGGTGAAAGACGGCAAGCTCAGCGAAATCAGAATGCCGAGCAGCGTAATGGTGACCATCAGCTCGATTAGCGTGAATCCGAGCGTTGCCGGCCTGCAGGCGGGACTCGTCCCGGAGGGGCGAAAAATTCTCATGAGCAGGCCTGACCCTTCTTCAGCATCCAGCAGGTGTTGGGACTCGGCGTGACCCAACCCGAAGGCGCGCCGCCGCCGATGGTGGTCGTGCGCGCGTCCGCCTGATCGACCGTGTAGCTGAACGCTGCGACCGCGCCGGAGCCTGTTGCCGTGAGTCTGTACGTGGTGCCGGTCGGCAGTGGTGCGACGTTGCAGGTGAGAACGAAGTTGCCTTGGGTCCTGGCCGCCACGGGAATCGCGTTGCCGCAAGGCGGATCAATCGTCCCTGCCGTCACCGTTGCATAGGTGCGGTTGTCCTGAAAGTACCGCTCCATGTTCGCGCGACCGGCAGAGAGCAGGTTCGACGCGTCGACCAGTTGACCGCGCAGGATGTAGTCGCGGTAGCTCGGCAGCGCGATCGTGGCGAGGATCGCGATGATCGCCACGACGATCATCACTTCGATGAGCGTGAAACCCTTGCCCGCCGCGTGTCGGTGTCGCGTGGGCTGGCAGGTCAATTGAGCAGTGAGTTGCATGGCGCTTGCCGATCTGTCGAGTTAGGCATTTACGGCCGGGGCCGAAGGACGATGAGGAAAGTATGCGGGAGTGGCTGGGCCGGGAAAAGGAAAACTGCACGGTCGGCGGACTCGCTTCGACGAGCGGCAGGCGGCGCCCGACGAGCGGCGCGCCGCGTCGCGCTACGGCCCCGGCCCCGCCACCGAAATCTCGATGCGGCGCACGCTCGCGACTGCCACGTCATGGCGAATCGCAGGCTGCATCACGGTTTCTCGAACGCGCTGCTGCAGTGCGAGGCGAGCGTCGTCGGGCAGCGAACGCGGCTCGACGATTTCGCAGTCGATCACCTCGCCGGTGCGGCTGATGTAGATGTCGAACACCAGCGCCTGAACGCCCAGCACGTCGAGTGCGGCGGGGTCGAGATTCCAGTCTGAATCGGGCTCGGGCTCGGCCGGCCGATCGACTTCACCGAAGCCATAGAAGCGCATCGGTTCGCCCTCGGCGGGCAATGCGGTTGGTGCCTGCGGCGTCGGCGCTGCGAGTTGCGTCGGCAAAGGCGTGCGTTCGCGGGCGTCAGCGGGCGGTTGATCGGTCGGCAGTTTTGTTTCGGGAGCCCGTCTCGGCGCATCGGGGGTCGGGTCGGTTTCGACCGATGGCTCGATCGTCGTCGCCGTGATCCATGACGTCCGGGTGCCGCTCGCTGGTGTCGACTGCCAACGCGTTGCGACTGCTGCGAACACGCTGATCGCGACGAGGTTCAATGCGAACGCCGCGCCCAAGCAGACCGCGAACGACCCGCGGCTCGCGCGGCGAACACGCGCGCTTGCCGCGCGGTTCGCTGCGGCGGCGGCGGTGGAATCGTTTGAAGGCTGTGCGGCGGTTCTCATCGTGCGGGTCGGTACGCGAGGCGCAGCATGCTGCGGGCGCACGTGCTGTTGACAGCCGCAAGTTTATCGACGGGCCTGCCGCAGCAGGCGATGGTCGAGACGAACGGCCACCACCGAACGATCGGCGGCGGGCGCTGTGGCATTGGCAACCCGCCCTCACGCGATGGTTTGCCGTCACCTGAACCACGCGCGACTCGAGCGCCGCATACAACGCTAGACTGCCAGTCAACACAGGAGTCTTGTCATGGCTGACCTCGTCACCGAACTTGCTGCACAGAGCCGCACGATCGCGGTGAGGGAGCGCTTTATGAACTCGATGAAGTCATGGCCGAAGCCGCGCGTATGGCGCCTTGAAGCCCCTTCGCATTCGAGAAGAAGCACGCGCTGAACTCCTGCACGAAACCACGTATTGCGCCGCCAGGCGTGAAGGAGCGGGCAAGCGCTTTGGTGAGGCGGCGAACGCTTCATTCACTCTGGTTCGACGGTTCCCTGCAGGCAGTGCGCCATTCCCGGCCAATACGCGCCTCGATTGAGGAAATACTTTTCGGCCTGTGGCGCTTGCCTGCCCCCAATGCCATTGACGGACTCTGAACATGGCCCGCATGCCGCGCCTGGCCGTTGCCGGCCAACCGCACTTGGTGATCCAGCGCAGTGGCGCTGACCGACCCGCCTTCATCGACGACACCGACCGCCGCGCCAACCTCGATGCGGTGCGCGAGGTCGCCGATCGCGGGCCGGTCGCCATTCATGCGCATGTGCTTCTCGACGACGCCGTGATGCTGCTGCTGACACCGCACTCGGCCGACGACCTCGGCCGGTTCATGCAGCGGGTGAGCCGGCGCTACGTGGGGGGCTTTCGGCAGCGCCATGGCGGCAGCGGCGCGCTCTGGTCGGGGCGCTTTCAGGCGGCTGCGCTCGAACCGGAACGCTATTTGCTAGCAGCGATGATGTTGATCGAGCAGGCGCCAATGCGGGCTGGGCTGGTTGCCACGCCGACCGATTGGCCATGGTCCAGCGCACGGCACCACACCGGGCGCGGCGCCTCGGCGTTGATTACCGAACACCCGGTCTGGTGGCACACCGGAAACACTCCGTTCGAGCGGGAGGCGAGGCATGAGATGGAACTTCAGCGCTCGCTACCCGCAGATCGGGTTGCCGAACTGCTCGCGGCAGCGCGGCGCGGCTGGCCGTTGGGGTCGCCGGCCTTCGTCGCTGCAACGGCCGGCGCAAATGACCGCCAAGTGCGGCCGAAGCCGCGCGGTCGACCGCGCCAAGCCACTGGCGCCAAGTGATGTGCAACATGTCCCCAATTATTGAGGTGAACGAGGCGCACTAAAGTTAATAGGGACACAGTGCGATGACTTTCTCTTGAGCGTCATGCTGCACTGCAGTATCCTGCGACGATCGATCCAAAAAAGTTTCGGAGTTTTGCCATGCAACACCTTTCGACCGCGTCTGTCGCCCTTGCACAACCCGTCGACGCAGAGATCGACGCGGCGCGCCGCTCTGGCCTTTACGACCCTTCGAACGAGCACGACGCTTGCGGTGTCGGATTCGTCGCCCACATCAAGGGCAAAAAGGCGCACTCCATCGTCGAGCAGGGACTGAAGATTCTCGAAAACCTCGACCACCGCGGTGCGGTCGGGGCTGACAAGCTGATGGGTGACGGCGCCGGCATCCTGATCCAGGTTCCGGACGAGTTCTACCGCGCCGAGATGGCAAAGTGTGGGCTGGCCCCAGATGGGTCGGTGGGCGTCGCGCTGCCGCCGCCGGGCGAGTACGGCGTCGGCATGATCTTTTTGCCGAAGGAGCATGCCTCGCGACTGGCCTGCGTGCAGGAGCTCGAACGTGCGGTGAAGGCCGAGGGTCAGGTGCTGCTCGGCTGGCGCGATGTGCCGGTCGACGGCGAGTTGCCGATGTCGCCCACGGTGCGCGCGAAAGAACCGATCCTGAAAATGATTTTCATCGGCCGCGGCCCCGATGTGATCGTGCCCGACGCGCTCGAACGCAAGCTGTACGTGATTCGCAAGACCGCTTCGGCCGCGATCCAGCGCTTGAAGCTCACCCATTCGCGCGAATACTACGTGCCCAGCATGAGCTGCCGCACCGTCATCTACAAGGGCCTGCTGCTGGCCGATCAGGTCGGCAAGTACTACAAAGACCTGCAAGACACACGCGTGGTTTCGGCGCTCGCTTTGGTGCACCAGCGCTTCTCGACCAACACTTTCCCCGAGTGGCCGCTCGCGCACCCGTACCGCATGGTCGCGCACAACGGCGAGATCAACACGGTCAAGGGCAACTTCAACTGGATGCGTGCCCGCGAAGGCGTGATGAAGTCGCCGGTGCTCGGCGACGACCTTGCCAAGCTGTATCCGATCAGCTTCGAGCACCAGAGCGACACAGCCACGTTCGACAACGCGCTCGAGCTGCTGGTGATGAGCGGTTATTCGCTCGCGCACGCCGCGATGATGATGATCCCCGAAGCCTGGGAGCAGCACGCGACGATGGACGAGCGCCGCCGCGCTTTCTACGAATACCACGCCGCGATGATGGAGCCGTGGGACGGCCCGGCCGCGATGGTCTTTACCGACGGCCGGCAGATCGGCGCCACGCTCGACCGCAACGGCCTGCGCCCCACGCGCTACATCGTGACCGACGACGACCTGATCGTCGGCGCGTCCGAATCGGGCGTGCTGCCGATGATTGCCGAGAACCGCATCGTCAAGAAGTGGCGCCTGCAGCCGGGCAAGATGCTGCTGATCGACCTCGAGCAGGGCCGCATCATCGAAGACGAGGAGCTGAAGAACCAGTTCGCGTCGGCCAAGCCGTACCGGCAGTGGATCGAGAGCGTGCGCGTCAAGCTCGAAGACGTGCCTGCGGGCACGGCAGTGCGGGTTGCTCACTCCGAAACATTGCTCGACCGGCAGCAGGCCTTCGGCTACACGCAGGAAGACATCAAGTTCTTGCTCAGCCCGATGGCGCAGGCCGGCGAAGAAGGCATCGGCTCGATGGGCAACGACTCGCCGCTCGCGGTGTTGTCCGACAAAAACAAGCCGCTCTACAACTACTTCAAGCAGCTGTTCGCGCAGGTCACGAATCCGCCGATCGACCCGATCCGCGAAGCCATCGTGATGTCGCTCGTCAGCTTCATCGGTCCGAAGCCGAACCTGCTCGACATCAATGCGGTGAACCCGCCGATGCGGCTCGAAGTGCCGCAGCCGATCCTCGATTTCGGCGACATGGCGCGCCTGCGCGAGATCGAAAAACACACCGGCGCCAAGTTCAAGAGCTACGAACTCAACATCACCTACCCGCTGGTCTGGGGCGATGAAGGCGTGGAAGCCAAGCTCGCGTCGCTCTGCGCAGAAAGCGTCGACGCGATCAAGAGCGGTCACAACATTTTGATCATCAGCGACCGGCAGATGAATCGCGATCACGTCGCGATTCCGGCGGTGCTGGCGCTTTCGGCCATTCACCAGCACCTGGTGCGCGAGGGCTTGCGCACGACGGCCGGTTTGGTCGTCGAGACCGGCTCGGCAAGAGAAGTGCATCACTTCGGCGTGCTCGCCGGCTACGGCGCAGAGGCGGTGCACCCGTACCTCGCGATGGAAACGCTGGTCGACATCCACAAAGACTTGAGCGGTGACTTGTCGGCCGAGAAGGCGATCTACAACTACGTGAAGGCGGTCGGCAAGGGTCTGTCGAAGATCATGTCGAAGATGGGCGTGTCGACCTACATGAGCTACTGCGGCGCACAGTTGTTCGAGGCGATCGGCCTCGACGCAGCGCTGGTGCAAAAGTTTTTCAAGGGTACGGCGAGCCAGGTCGGCGGCATCGGCGTGTTCGAGGTCGCCGAAGAAGCGATCCGCATGCACAAGGCGGCCTTCGGTGACGACCCCGTGCTCGAGACCATGCTCGATGCCGGTGGCGAGTACGCCTGGCGCGTGCGCGGTGAAGAACACATGTGGACGCCCGACGCGATCGCCAAGCTGCAGCACAGCGTGCGCGCCGCCAAGTACGAAACGTACAAGGAGTACGCGCAGATCATTAACGACCAGTCGCACCGTCTCATGACCTTGCGCGGGCTGTTCGAGTTCAAGGTCGATCCGGCCAAGGCGATTTCCGTCGATGAAGTCGAGCCGGCGACCGAGATCGTCAAGCGCTTCGCCACCGGCGCGATGTCGTTGGGCTCGATCAGCACCGAGGCGCATGCCACGCTCGCCGTGGCGATGAACCGCATCGGCGGCAAGAGCAACACGGGCGAGGGCGGTGAAGACCCGGCGCGCTACCGTCAGGAGCTTAAGGGCATTCCGATCAAGCAAGGCCAAACCATGGCGGACATCATTGGCCAGGATGTGGTGGCGGTAGATATACCGCTCAAGGATGGCGATTCACTGCGCTCGCGCATCAAGCAGGTGGCATCGGGCCGATTTGGTGTCACGGCAGAATATCTGAGCAGCGCGGACCTGATTCATATCAAGATGGCGCTGGTTGCCAATCCGGGCGAGGGCGGCCAGTTGCCCGGCGGCAAGGTGTCCGAGTACATTGGTCGCCTGCGCCACAGCGTGCCGGGTGTCGGCCTGATTTCACCGCCGCCGCACCACGATATCTATTCCATTGAAGACCTGGCGCAGTTGATTCATGATCTGAAAAACGTCGCGCCGCATTCGAGCATCAGCGTGAAATTGGTGAGCGAGATTGGGGTCGGCACGATTGCGGCTGGCGTGGCCAAATGCAAGAGCGACCACGTGGTGATTGCCGGGCATGATGGCGGCACCGGCGCTTCGCCCTGGTCGTCGATCAAGCACGCCGGCAGCCCGTGGGAGATTGGCCTGGCCGAAACCCAGCAGACCCTGGTGCTGAACCGCCTGCGTGGCCGCATCCGCGTGCAAGCCGATGGCCAGATGAAAACCGGCCGCGACGTTGCCATTGGCGCGCTGTTGGGTGCCGATG
>JANLUW010000364.1:0-11536 GCA_031363645.1 Rhizobacter sp.
GTCGTTGAACGCGGCTGTGACGCGGCCCACGTAGGCGGGGCTCGGGTTGCTCGTGACCATGCGCTGGATCAGTTGCTTGGCGATGAACGGGCCGACGTTCGGGTGGTTGAACAGCGTGTCGAGCGCGATCTTCAGGTCGCCCTTGGTGTCGGCCGTGGTGAGCGTTTGCGGGGGAATCGTCACGCCCAAAAAGTTCTTCGCGCTGATCGAATGGAAGTTGGTGTTGTTGGCGAACTGGTTGTAGTCCTGCATCGGCTGCCAGTCGCGCTCGAGGTTGCCGTCGTTGCCGAAGAAACGGCGATTCGTGCGCGCGGTGGTGTCAGTGCCGGCGTACCAGCTCCAGCCGGTGAACACGCGCGACAAACCTTCGAGATCGGCCGAGGTGTAGGCCGCCGCCGCTTTGCCGTCGGCACCCGTCACGACCGTGCCGTCGGCGTTGAGCTTGTATTGGCCGATCGTGAACAGCTGCGTAATTTCACGCGCGAAGTTGAGGTCGGGCACGCGGCCGGTGGCGTCGTCTTCCTTCTGGTTCTTCATGTGCGACAGGTAGATGCCCATCATCGGGTGGAGCGCCACCGACTGGAGCAGGTCGCGGAAGTTGCCGAACGCGTTCGCGCCCAGCATGTCGTAGTAAGACGCGACGCCTCGCGCCTGGCTGCGCAACGTGGTGTCGGTGAACGAGATCACGAAAATCTGCGAGAGTGCGAACGCGGCCCGCTGGCGCAACTGGTCTTCGCCGGTGATCGCCTGGCTCCAGTACGAGTTGAAGAAGTTGTCTTGGTTAACCTGCGAGTTCATCGCGGCTGCGTCGCCCGAGGCCTGGTTCAGGTAGTCCTTGTGCAGCGCCTGCGGCTTGGCGAATTGCTCGTCGATCCAGCCGTCATACGTCATCGTCGACAGGCGCGTGATCTCGGCACTGGTCGGTCCGTAGGTCGCCTGCGTCAGGAAGCGCGCGGCAGCGGCCGGCGCGTTGCTCGGGCCGGCCGCGGCGGGACTCGCGGTGGGCCCGGCATCGGTCGCGCTGGTGCCGCTGCCGCCGCCGCACGCGGCGAGAAAAACGAGCAATGCCGCGGCGCATGCGCTGCGCGTGAATCGCGCGCACGAGCCCGTTCGGATTTCGGACGCTTGAACTTTTTGCACAGAAACTCCCGTTTGTGACCTGACCGCTATCGCGCGACAGATCGCAGGCCGCATGCCTGCGCGAGAGTCTCGAAGTTCGTCGGTCGGCGGCCGGAATCCGTGACTTAGTTGGTATTCACAGGCGCCGACAAATCAATTTGCCCGACGAATTGCGCGCAACTTGCAAAGAAACGATTCCGTCGGTAAGCAATTGCATCCGTGTGAATGTATCGGCGCGCGGGGACTCAGAGCGACGCAGCCAGCGATCGGCGCGCGTGGTCGGCATCCAGCGCATTGCGCCGGGCCCAATCGGCGAGCTGGTCTTCGCCGATCTTGCCGACGTTGAAATACGCAGCGTCAGGGTGCGCCATGTAAAAACCGCTGACGCTCGCGGCCGGCGTCATCGCCAGGCTTTCGGTCAGTGCCATGCCGATGTCTGCGCAATTCAGCACCTCGAACATCGCGGACTTGACGGTGTGGTCGGGGCAAGCCGGGTAGCCGGGCGCGGGGCGAATGCCCGCGTACCGCTCGGCGATCATCTCGGCGTTACTCAACTGCTCGTCGGCGGCGTAGCCCCAGAACTCCTTGCGCACGCGCTCGTGCAGTCGCTCGGCGAAGGCTTCGGCCAAGCGGTCGGCGATCGCCTTGAGCATGATCGAGCTGTAGTCGTCGAGGTCGTCGAGAAACTGCTTGTCTTTCTTTTCGGCGCCGATGCCGGAGGTCACGGCGAACAGGCCGATATGGTCCGCGATGCCCGACGCTTTCGGCGCGATGAAGTCGGCCAGGCAGCGGTTCGGACGCGTGATTTTTTGGCCGTTCGGGCCGTCGATGACCGGGCGCACGGTTTGCACGCGCAGGCCGCGCCAGGTCATCAGCACCTCGGTGCGCGACGCGTCGGCGTAGATCTCGATGTCGTCGTCGTTCACCGTGTTCGCCGGGTAGAGGCCGATCACGCCGTTGGCCGTGAGCCAGCGGCCCTCGATCGCGCGGCGCAACAGGCGCTGGCCATCGCTCAGCACGCGCCGCGCCGATTCGCCGACGATGTCGTCGTTGAGGATCGCGGGGTACGGGCCGGCCAGGTCCCAGGTTTGAAAGAACGGGCCCCAGTCGATGCACTGCGCGATCTCGGCAAGGTCCTGGTTCTTGAAGACGCGGCGGCCGATGAATTTCGGCGCGGCAGGCGTGAAGGCCGGCCAATCGATCGGCGTTTTGTTCGCGCGGGCCTGCCCCAGGGTGACCATCGGCGTGGCCTTTTTGTTGGCGTGCTGCTCGCGCACGCGAACGTAGTCGGCGTTGAGCTCGGTGATGTAGGTGGCGGCGCGCTCATCGCTGAGCAGATCACTGCACACGCTGACCGAGCGGCTGGCATCGGGCACATAGACGACCGGCCCGTCGTAGTGCGGTGAAATCTTCACCGCGGTGTGCACGCGGCTGGTGGTCGCGCCGCCGATCAGCAGTGGAATTTTCTTGATGCGGAAGTATTCGTCGCGCTGCATTTCACCGGCGACGTATTGCATCTCCTCAAGGCTCGGCGTGATCAGGCCGCTGAGGCCGATGATATCGGCGTGCTCGACCTTGGCACGCGCGAGGATGTCTTCGCAGCGCACCATCACGCCCATGTTGACGACCTCGAAGTTGTTGCACTGGAGCACGACGGTGACGATGTTCTTGCCGATGTCGTGCACGTCGCCCTTCACGGTCGCGATCACGATTTTGCCTCTGGCTTTGGCCTCGCCACCGGCCTCGACATGCAAGCGTTTTTCTTCCTCGATGTAGGGCAGCAGGTGCGCCACGGCCTGCTTCATCACGCGCGCCGATTTCACGACCTGCGGCAAGAACATCTTGCCCTGCCCGAACAGGTCGCCGACGATGTTCATGCCGTCCATCAGCGGGCCTTCGATCACGTGCAGCGGGCGGCCACCACCCGCGAGCACGCGCTGGTACACCTCTTCGGTGTCGACCGTGATGAAGTCGTTGATGCCGTGCACCAGCGCGTGCGCGAGGCGCTCGTCGACCGGCCGCGGTTGCTCGGGTGTGCCGCGCCAGGCCAAGCGCGCGGTATCGTCCTTGGCCATGCCCTTGGCGCTTTCGGCGATCTCGATCAGGCGCTCGCCCGAATCTTCACGCCGGTTCAACACCACGTCTTCGACTCGGCTGCGCAGCTCGGGCTCGAGGTCGTCGTACACGCCGACCATGCCGGCGTTGACGATGCCCATGTCCATGCCGGCCTTGATCGCGTGGTACAGGAAGACGGTGTGAATGGCTTCCCGCACCGGGTCGTTGCCGCGGAAGCTGAAGCTCACGTTGCTGACACCGCCGCTGATCTTCGCGCCCGGCAAATTGGCCTTGATCCAGCGCACCGCGTTGATGAAGTCGACCGCGTAGTTGTTGTGCTCCTCGATGCCCGTGGCGATCGCGAAGATGTTCGGGTCGAAGATGATGTCTTCAGGGGGGAAGCCGATCTCGTCGACCAGCAGCCGATACGCGCGCTCGCAAATCTCGATCTTGCGTTCGTAGGTGTCGGCCTGGCCCTTCTCGTCGAACGCCATCACGACCGCCGCGGCGCCGTAGCGTTTGACCAGCTTGGCCTGGTGCTTGAACTGCGCCTCGCCTTCTTTCAACGAAATCGAGTTGACGATGCCCTTGCCCTGAATGCACTTCAGGCCGGCCTCGATCACCTCCCACTTCGACGAATCGACCATGATCGGCACGCGCGCGATCTCGGGCTCGCCGGCGATCAAGTTCAAGAAACGCACCATCGCGGCCTTGCTGTCGAGCATGGCCTCGTCCATGTTGATGTCGATGACCTGCGCGCCGTTCTCGACCTGCTGGCGTGCCACGCTGAGTGCCTGCTCGAACTCGCCGTTCAAAATCATCCGCGCGAAGGCCTTCGAGCCGGTCACGTTGGTGCGCTCGCCGACGTTGACGAACAGCGCGCCCTCGCCGATCAGCACCGGCTCGAGGCCAGAGAGTTTCATCGGGGGGACTGTGATCTTGGTCATCGCGAGAAGCTCGGAAGAGGCCCGCGTTGCTCACCGCGGACCGTGTCAGGTCGGGTGAGCGTCGTTGAACCGATGCTTCACGCGTTTTTGTACACGCTAGGCAACGTGCCCGAGCCTGGCAACCTGGATGGTTGTCGCAACGCTCCTCGGGCGAGTTCGAATTCTAGGTCAGACCGTTTCGGCTTCGAGTTCCAGCTCGCCGAACAGTGCGCCCTTGTGCCCACACCGCGGCCGGTACTTGCCAACCTTCTGCGCGATCGCGGCGATGTGCGCCGGCGTCGTGCCACAGCAGCCTCCGGCGATGTTCAGAAAGCCGGCCTTCGCGAACTCTTCGAGCAGCGATCCGGTGATCTCGGGCGTTTCGTCGAAACCGGTGTCGCTCATCGGATTGGGCAGGCCGGCGTTCGGGTAGCAGCTGACGAAGGTGTCGCCGGCAATGCGCGACAGCTCTTCGATGTAGGGCCGCATCAGCGTCGCGCCGAGCGCGCAATTCAGGCCGATCGCGAGCGGCTTGGCATGGCGCACGCTGTGCCAAAACGCGCTCACGGTCTGGCCCGACAGGATGCGGCCGGATGCGTCGGTCACGGTGCCGGAGACGATCACCGGCAGGCGCTCGCCGGTCGCTTCCATCAACTCGTCGAGCGCGAAGATCGCGGCCTTGGCGTTGAGCGTGTCGAAGATCGTTTCGACGAGGAACAGGTCGCAGCCGCCTTCCATCAAAGCGCTCGCCTGCTCGTAGTAGGCGGCCTTGAGCTCGTCGAACGTGACGTTGCGTGCGGCCGCGTCGTTCACGTCGGGGCTGATGCTGGCGGTCTTCGGCGTCGGCCCGAGCGCGCCAGCAACGAAGCGCGGCTTGTCGACCGTGCTGAACTTGTCGCAGGCCTGGCGGGCCAGCCGGGCCGCCGCCACGTTCATCTCGCGGGCGAAGGCGCCGAGGCCGTAGTCGTCTTGCGCGACGGTCGTGGCGCCGAAGGTGTTGGTCTCGATGATGTCGGCGCCGGCTGCGAGGTACTGCTCGTGGATCTCGAGGATCACTTCGGGCTTGCTGAGCTGCAACATGTCGTTGTTGCCCTTGAGGTCGCTCGGGTGATCGGCAAAGCGCGCGCCGCGGTAGTCGGCCTCGCCGAGCTTATAGCGCTGGATCATCGTGCCCATCGCGCCGTCGAGTACGACGATGCGTCGGGCGAGGATGGCGGGCAATTGCGCTCCGCGCGTGAAATTTGGCGTGTTCATTTCGTCATTGTAGAAAACATGTCAAGCCCCGACTGGCTGCACGATTCGGTCGATCAGGCGGCGGCAGGCGGGGCCGGGCGCTGTCTGTACCGTGCTGCCGAGGTCGAGCCCCGCTGGAATCCAGCGCGCGCGCTCTTGCGCGGTCATCGGTGTGGTCAAGCGCGACGCGCCGAAACCACAGACCGCTTCGGCGTCGCCGCAGAGCGGCTGTTCGTAGACCCTGACCATGCCGGCGGCATCCAGCAGCGCAAACAGCCGGGTCGCGGCAAGGTCGATCGCGATCAGTGGCGCGGTGCCGGCGCGGCCGAGACCGAACAGTAACGCGAACCCCATCGTGGAATCGACCTCGATCCGACCCGACGCACCCGCGCGCACCAAGCAGCGGCCGCTGGTCACGAAGCGTGCAGCCACGCTGGCGGGATCGGTGTGCAGATCGAGAAACCGCGCTGGCGCGCTTGCCGTGCCGCCGTTCAGCACGTCGGCATCGACGATTCGCAGCGCTCCGCCAACGTCGGCGGCCGCGAGCATGTGCAGAGCGACCGTGCTGCCGCCCTCCCGATTGAAGTCGACGCTGGCGACGGGCCGCGGCATCTCGAAGCGCAGCACCGGCGCGGCGGTGCCGACATTCCACAGCGCGACCTCTCCGCTTTCGGCGCCGCTCGCCAGCCGCTGCCCGTCGTTGGCGAACGCGAGCGCGCGCACCGCGGTGCGGTGGGCCGCGAAGGTTCGCGCCGCCGTGCCGGTGGCCGCCGCGACGATCGTCACCGCGCCGTCGGCATGCCCGAGCGCGAGCTGTCGGCCGTCGGGCGAAAACGCCAACGTTCGCACCGCCGGCACATTCGGCGCGCGCATTGGCTTCGCGGTGGCAGCGCCGCTGCCATCGAACGACCACACGCGCAGCCCGTTGCTGCCGCCGATCGCGAGCTGACCGCCCACGCTCCAGGCGATCACTTGCGCATCACCCGGCGCGGAAGGCGCGAGATCGCCGAGCGCGCGGCCCGATGCAGCGTCGAGCACATTGACGCGTCCGTCGCCGAACAGGACCGCGAGCCGCGTCGCACCGGGCGAGAACGCGAGCGCGACGGCGCCTGGTGCGTCCACCTCGAAGCGAGACGACAACGCGTCGCCAGCGATGCGCGCGAGCGCGCTGCGCAGCGCGCTCACGCTGATGCCGCTGGGTCGCAATGCGACGCCGGCCAACGCGATCCGCGCCGCGAGTTGCGGGTCACTGGCGAGCACCATGAAAGCTTTGGCGCCGAGCTGGATCGACGCCAGGTTTTCCTTGCGGTCCATCGAAACGGCATATTGATTGCGCCCGACCGAGGCGAACGCAACGATTGCCAGCGTTGCCCCTGCGGCGAACGCAATGCGCTTTCGGTGTGCAACGCGCTCGGTATTCCACAACACATCCTTCGAGACGCCGTGGATCGGCGCCGCCACGAGTAAAAAGCCGTCGCGAAACACCGGGTTCGAGACAGTCTTGCGCGGCGTGGCGGCGGCCGGGCCGAGGTCGGCCCAGATCGGCTCGCTCGCGAACCGGCCGCGCAGCGGCGGCGGCAATGCGGTGGTCAGGGCCCAATCGAAATCGACCGCACCGGGGCCGCCCCACGCGATCGTGCCATCGGTGCGGGCGATGATCATCTTCGACAGCGGCCGATGCGCGACCCACCACGCGACCTCGTGGCAAACCCAAGGGGATGCGGCCGATGCCGGCGAGGCCAGCAAAATGAACCATTCGCTTTGCGCCAGCCCGCGGTCGATCGCGCCGCTCAGCGTCGGGTCGGTCGCGAGGCTGTTCTTGTCGAGAAAAACGCGCATCGCGCGCATCGCGAACCAGGGCCGCGCAAAGCGCGACAGGCTCACGGCGAGCGCCGCGGCGATGGCCGAATCGGCCCGGTTGTACGAGATGAAGGCGCGGTAGGCGAAGGCGCTCAAGCCAGCCACGCTCTCAGTGAAAGAACCCCATGCCGCGCTGCTGCCGCACCTCCGGCTTGACGCGGTGCTCGGCCTCGAGCTGCGCCAGAAACTCGTCGGCAGTGAAGGCTTCGCCGAGCACGTCGATCTGGCGCTTCACCGACGCAAAATCGCCGGGCGCGAGCGAGCCGAGTTGGGCCAAGCGCCCGGTCTGTTCGCGCGTCAACGCCGCGGCATCGCCGCCGAGCGCCTCGGCCACGAACATGCGCTCGCGCTGCGCTTGAGTCAGCGGTTTGAACTGGATCTTGAACGTGAACCGGCGCAGCGCCGCCTCGTCGAGTTCAAGAAACAGGTTGGTCGTGCAGATGAAGATGCCGGCAAAGCGCTCCATGCCCTGCAGCATCTCGTTGACCTCGCTGACCTCGTAGTTGCGCTCGGCCATGCGCCGACTGCGCAAGAAGCTGTCGGCCTCGTCGAGCAACAGCACCGAACTTTCGGTCTGCGCCTCCTCGAACATCTTGGCCATGTTCTGCTCGGTCTCGCCGACGTATTTGCTCATGATGTCGCTGGCCTGGCGAATCATCAGCGGCCGTTGCAACGCGTGCGCGATGTGCTCGGCAAGCGCCGTCTTGCCGGTGCCGGGTGGGCCGTAAAAACACAGCGTGCCGCAGGCCTTGCGGCGCAATGCCTCGACGATCTTCGGCACCTCGAAGCGCGATTCGGTGTTGACGAGGCCGAGGTCGTAGCTCGTGACCACGCGGCGCGCGCCGCGCTCGGTGGCCGTGGTGCCAAGTGCCTTGTCGGCGTTGACGAGCTGGCGCTCGATCAGCGGCTGCAGGCCGTGACCGTCGTCGGGTGAACTCGCGAGCTTGGCGAACTTCACCGCGGTGCGAATCTGCGCTGGCGTCAACCCTTTGCGCTCGGCGAGCTTCGCGGCAAAACCTTCTTCCACTTCGACACCCGCGAGCGCACGCGACACCAGCAACTGGCGTGCGCCGGGTGGCGGGCTTTTGAGCTCCAGGTGGTACTGAAACCGGCGCCGAAACGCCGGGTCGATTTGTTCGATGCGGTTGGTGACCCAGATCACCGGCACCGGGTTGGTCTCGAGGATCTGGTTCACCCAGGCTTTGCCGCTGACACTGCCGGTGAGCGCCGCGCCGTCGCCGGTGTCCATGCGCGCCATCAGCTGCGCGGCGTCGGTCGAGATCGGCGGGAACACGTCTTCGACCTCGTCGAACAGCAGCGCGACCTTGCTGCTGCCCTTGAGAAAAACCTGGCTGATTTGCAGCGAGCGATAGCGGTCGCGGCCGCTCAGCGAATTGCCGTCGCGGTCGGCGTATTCGACCTCGTACAACTCCAACCCGGCCGACTGCGCGGCCACTTTCGCGAGCTCGGTCTTGCCGGTGCCGGGCGGGCCGTAGAGCAGCACGTTGACGCCCGGCTCCTTGCGCGCGACCGCGTTGGCGAGCAGCGCGGTCATCATTTTTTGGTCGACGCCGACGAAGTCGAAATCGGTCGGCGTGAGCTCGGTGCGTTTGGCGGGCCGCGTGAACACCGCCATCAAGTCCGACGGCCCTTCGTATTTGCGCATCAGCACGGGCGGCAGTTGCTCGCTGACCTTCATCAGATCGGCCAGGTCGGTGATGTTGTGTTCGGAGATCAGGTTCTCGACCATGCCGATGCGCTCCAGCCGCGAGCCCGCGCGCAAGGCTTCGGCCACGTCGGTCTCGCTGACGCCGGCCACGCTCGCGATCGCGGCATACGCCTCCTGCGCGTTCGAGACCTTGAACTCGACCAGCAGGCCGCGCAGGTCGCGCTGGTAGCGCGCGAGCGTGCCGTAGAGCAGCAGCGCGCGCTCGGCCGGGTTGAGCTGCAGCAGGCCGGCGAGCGAATCGATGTTTTTCTGAACCAGCGTCGACTCTTTCTTCAAGCTGCGGCCGAGCCAGTCGGCGGTGGCGCCGAGCACGGCGAGCAGGTCTTTCGGGGCGTCCTTGATGTACTCGTCAACGTAGAAAAAAAGCGTGCCTTCTTCGTACGGGCCACGCCAGCCGCCGTGGCGCGCCATGAAAGCCTCGTCGTCGAGCAAGTCGTGCCCGCGCCAGTGTTCGTTGCCCTTGCATCGCGTCTTTAAGAAGCCGCGCAGCCGCGCCAGCACCGAGCCGGGCCAGACGAGGTGCTTGCCGGTGAGCGAGAGCAGGCTGTTCCAGTCGCGCCGCAGGTTGAAGCGGCCGGCGTTATGCATCGTCAACGTGAGCACGAACTGCGAGCACATGCGGTCGAGCACCGGCGCATCTTTTAGACCGGGCGACAGCAACAAGCGTGCATCAGCGTGGCTCTTGACCATGACACCTCCGTCGGGGCGAGTCGGTGGACCATCTTGGCGCAGAGTGTGCAGGGGGGCAAGCCCCGGCGCCGCACACGACGCCGCTGACCATAACGCAGACGATGGCGTTCGGACGACACGCGCGGCGATTGGCCCGCGGCGACCGTGGCGCGTCAGTGAACGCGCACCGGCTGTTGCATCAACGACGTGAAGCGCTCGATGTAATCGTCGATCTCTTCTTCGGACGGCCGGGTCTGAATCAGCGCCTCGACGCCGTCCTTGAAGCTCTCAGCCATCACGCCTTGCAAAAAGATTTCTTTGCGGGCGAACTTGTCGACGATCTCGTAGCCGCCGTGACTCAAGGGTTCGGGGGCATCGGCCACCGCGGGCACGGCGCCGGGCGCCACCGCAGCCGCCACGTCGAACAGCACCACGGCATAGCTGTCGGAGTTGTAGAGCATGTGCATTCGCAGACCCTCGTGTTCACGTTGCATTCAGACGATGCCACCAACGTGAGCATGCCGACGCAAATTTCAAGCCAGAGCGCGCGCATGTCGGCACTTTCCCACGAACCGGGGGTCAGTTCGGAGCGGTCGCCTCGACCAGACGCAACTCGTAGCCTTCGTCGCTGCCGCCAGACTTTTGCGTCGCGCGCACCGGCAGGTGTTGCTGCTTCGGGTCGAGCCAAACCTGCACCGTGCTGTCGTAAGCCTCACGCGCCTCGCGCACGAATTTGAGCGCGTCGATTGGGCCGCTGCGTGTGTCCACCGGCTCGGCACCCATGCAACGAAACACCCACGCGCCTGCATCACCGCGCGAACCCGTCACCTGCATCACGACCCTCGCGCCGGGCACGCCGAGTTGCGGCCCGGCAGCGACGATGGCGGCGAGTTGCAGCATCCAGCTGAGGCGGTCTTGCGCGCCGGGTGCCAAGGCGAAAACGCTTTGCGAGCCGGAGTAGGTGATCTTGTCGGTGGCTTTGTCGTGGTTCTTGTCACTGCTTTCGTCACTGCGACGCTGAAAGTTTGCCGCGGTCGTGCCGCGCCGCGGGCGCCGGTCGGTGAAGCGCAGCGGCGCAATGCCGGCAGCGTCGATGCTGCCGGTGCTGGCCTGCGACAAGATCGTCAGGCCGCCGAGCTTGAATTCGAGGTTCAAGTCGTAGCGATCGGCTTGCGGACGCCAGACCACCTCGCCGGTGCCGTGCAGCGCGCCGTGGCTGACCTCGTATCGCAGCGTCGTCGCCGATGGCAGCCGGGTGCGGTAGAGCGGGATCGGCTCGTCGCCGGTGATGTCGGCGGTGAAGTCGGCGCGGGCACTGCCCGCCGGCACGGCGATGGGCGGCGCCTCGGCACGCCGTACCGGCGTGGTGACGGCGGGCTCGTTGACGCGCTCGACGGCGGGCGGTGCCGAGCCCACCGCACGCTTCACTGCGACGATCGTTTTCGCGGGCGGCTTGGCCGGCGCCACGCGGGCCTCGGGCCGCGGTTCGGCGGCCATCGTCACCGACTCGGTCGCGGCGGCAGGTGCCAGCGGCGCCAGCACACGCACCTGCAGCGTCGCCGCGGGCAATGGCGGTGGCGCATTCGATGGCCACACCCAAACGGCACCGCCCAAAATTACCGCATGCAGCAGCAATGCCGCGGCGATCAGCACGCCCAGGCGCGGCAAAGAGTTCGGAGCGAAGTCATGCGTCGACAATAGAGTTCCCCCGAAACCTCACCGCACCCGACCATCCATGAAGCTGGCAACCTATGAAGATGGCTCGCGCGACGGCCAACTCGTCGTCGTCTCGCGCGATTTGGCGCTCGCGCACTATGCCAGCGGTGTGGCCACACGTTTGCAGCAAGTGCTCGACGACTGGAGTTTTCTCTCGCCGCAACTCGAAGAAATCTCCCAGACGCTGAACCACGGCAAGGCGCGCCACGCGTTCGCGTTCGAGCCCGAA
>JANLUW010000402.1:0-2247 GCA_031363645.1 Rhizobacter sp.
CATCCCCGCAAGCGCTTCGTTCGTCCACGTCCGGATCGGTCGCAGCGGGTGGGTTGCCGGAACGAAGTCCTCGAGCCTTACCGTCGAAAACAGACTCTCGTCGTACCCGTCACTGCCTCGCATCGTCGTCCCTCGATCTACACATTGTCGCAATTGTCGGAAGATGTCGAGGCTCTTCAACAGCCTTTCATTGGACCAATTGGGGCTGGCACGCTTTCACTGGATCGGCACCTCAATGGGAGGACCATCGGCATTCGCGCGGCAGCGGGTGCGCTGCGTGGCCGCATGCGCTCTCCAGTGCTCACCGACAGCGGCTCGCAAATCGCACTTGCCGCGATCAGGCGCATCCGTATCTGCGCCGGCAGCCCGGCTGCTTTCGCGACAGTGACCAAACTGGAGCAGTACTTCCGCAGCGTCTACAAGCCGTAGGGCTGGATGAGCGATGCGCAGTGGCGGCAACTGATCGAAACCTGTTTCCACCGCCTGCCTGATGGCCGCGTGACGCCGCATTGCGACCCGGCCATGGCGATGCAATTCACCGTCCGCGACGACGACTCAGCCTGTGGGACAAGCGGGATACGCTGGGTTTTCCGGTGCCGTGCCTGCGCGGCGAGCGCTCCTGCCTGTGGATACCCGAAAAATTACCGAGCGGGCGTGCCAGCGCTGCCGGCGTGCGGTGATTGCAACCACCGGAGGCTGCGGCCACACGCCGGCGTTGAACACGCCCGCCTGCCTCGCGTTGGTGGAGCTCTTGCTCGGCGTGGTTAAGTGCACTTAGGCGCGGCGCGAAGCGACGGCCCAGCGCAACGCACCCAAACCAGCCAGCATCAGGGCCCAGGTTTCGGGCTCCGGTATGGTCGGAACCACGGGCAGCGGGATGGGGGGCGTGCCCGGCCCGAACCCCGTCAGCCCACCGCTCAAGCCCTGACTTCCTTCCTCGCCCGTGCCAACGCAACCGACGGCGTCGACGCGATCATTCATCATGGTGACCGCACCGGTGTGCGCCAGCGCTCTGCCGCAGGACAGATTCACGCCGTTGTTGAATGTGATGCTCGCAGATGCGAGCAGGTTGCCTTCGAACGTCGTGTTCGCGCCCAGGGTCGCCGAGCTGCCGATGTTCCAGTAGACCCCGGCCCCGGCGCCGGTGTTGATCACGTTGACGACCGAGCCCGCCGAGGTGATCAGCGTGCTTGGCATCTGGAACACCCAGAACGCGTTGGCATTGCCGCCCCCGTCCAGCGTCAGCGTTCCGGTCAGGTTGGTGATGCCCGCCAGCACGGTATAGACCCCCGATGCCAGGGTCAGCCCGTCCAACGACGCACCGAGCGTGGTGCCCGGTCCCATCAACGAGAGGTTTGTCATCGCATTGACGAGTTGGCCGTCGGCGCTGAGGGCATACGCATCGCCCTGGTGAATGGCACCGGTTGCGGTGCCGGGGCCGTCGTTGGCCTTCGTTTCGAAAAAGCCAGTGATGCCAGACTGCGACGAATTGTTTGAAACGCCCAGTCCACCAATGAGGGTGGTCGGTCCCGTGTTGGTGACAGCTGCTGCGCCAAGGACGGCAAAACTCGTCAACTCGGCGCCCAGCAACGGCACTGCCCAAGTCGAGGCCGGGGTCCACGCGAGCAAGGCGACCAATGAAGCGGCGAGCTTGCAGGGTCGGTTGAAAAGTTTCATTGGGACACCTCAGATGGAATGACGGAACCGAGACGGCATCGACACAGCGTCGAACGCCTGCTTACATGGTATTGGCGGTGACCGGCTGGCGGTGTAGGACACAACCCCCCGCATTCGGCGCCTGTTTACCCTGCGGTTCCGCACGCGTCGTTGCGCTGAGAGGGCAAGGTGTCGGCGCCGATCGTAGCCAGCGCAGCGCCATTCTTTATCCGGGGAATCAGCCCGCAACCCTTTGTGCTGGTCTAATTTCCGCGGACACCTTGATAGGTGGGAACCACGTGGACGGGGAACATGACGAAGAATCAACGATGGACATTCAACGCGGAGTTCAAGCTGCAAGTGGTGCAGATGATTCGCGAGCAGGGCTTAGGCGTGGGCGATGTTTGCCGCGACCTGAAGCTTGGCGAGACGGCGGTGGCTGGCGCAAGCCGATGAAGAGGCGCAGGGCCGCCCCGGCATCGGCAAGCCACTCACCGTTGAGCAGCAACGCATCCGCCAGCTTGAGGCCGAGAACAAACAACTGCGCGGCGATGTCGAAATCTTAAAAAACCGCCCTCGCGGCTTGCCGCG
>JANLUW010000427.1:0-9000 GCA_031363645.1 Rhizobacter sp.
GCGCAGCCAGCCGCGAAACTTGTCGGGTTCGGCCTCGTACGTCTCGAACAGGTAATCGTTGTTGGCGACAACACGCCCGAGGAACGCGGTGCCACGCCGGTAGGTCGTCTCGTGCTCGAAGCGCTGGAAGGCGTAGATGACGGCGGCGATCACCAGCAAGGCGGTGACGAGGCCAGTCGCGTAAATACTTAACGCGAGTTTGAGACGGACCGTCATCGTGAGTCCGAATGCCGTTGGCACTCAGGGCACATCGCGCATCTTGTAGCCCGCTCCGCGCACCGTCAGGATCAGCTCGGGTCGCATCGGATCGGCCTCGAGCTTGGCGCGCAAGCGGTTGATGTGCGTCGTCACCGTGTGCTCGTAGCCGTCGTGCGTGTAGCCCCACACGGCGTTGAGCAGTTGCGAGCGCGAGAACACGTGGCCCGGGTGCGAGGCGAAATACAGCAGCAGGTCGAACTCGAGCGCCGTGAAATCGACGCCCGAGCCGCGGTACCGCACCTGCCGCTTGGCCGGCAGAATTTCGAGCTCGCCGTTGCGGACCGCGCTCGCGGCCTTGTGCTGGCCCGAAGCGTTGTTCGCCTGCGCCGCGGCGAGCAGGTCGGCACGCCGCAGCAGCGCCTTCACGCGGGCCAGCAATTCAGCGAGCGAGAACGGCTTGGTGAGGTAGTCGTCGGCACCGAGTTCCAGGCCGAGCACACGGTCGAGCTCGGTCGACTTCGCGGTGAGCATCAGGATCGGCGCCGCGCTGCCCTTGGCGCGCAGCGCCTTGCAGACTTCGAGGCCGTCGAGGCGCGGCATCATCAAGTCGAGCACCAGCAGGTCCGCAGGCGATTCGAGTTGACGCGCCAGCGCTTGTTCGCCATCGCCGACCGCCGAGACTTCGTAGCCTGCAGTGCGCAGGTTCATCACCAGCAGGTCGCGGATGTCGTTCTGGTCTTCGGCGACGAGGATGTGGGCGGGCATGGGCAGTCGGTCGGCGCGGTCACGGTTTCTCTTACGGGAAACCTTGCGGAATGGCGACGCGATTGTGATCTTCCTGTGAGGTGGCGTGAGGTGCGCGCGAGGTGAAGCGCCCAGAGTTCAGGCATCGACAACCCATCGGCCACCCATCGGCCACCTCAGCATGAACAACGCCGCCACTGCCACCGCGATTACCAGCCTCCCCACCGCCACCTTCGTGCCCACCGTCTCGTGGACCGAGATGGTCTCGCACCGCGGCTACCTGGTGCGCTTCGCGCAACGCAAGCTGCGCGATCCGCTGCTGGCCGAGGACGCGGTGCACGACGTGTTCGAGGCCGTGCTCTCGGGCCGCGCCGTGTTCGCCGGCCGTGCCGCGCTGCGCTCGTGGCTGACGGCAGTGCTCAAGCACAAGATCGTCGACGCGGTGCGGCGCAACGCCGGCACCGATTCGCTCGAAGACGCATTCGGCCACGACGACGAAAGCGACGGCGGTGGCCGCCTGTTCGAGATCGAATGCCCGCAGCCGCGCCCGGACCAGGTCGCCGAACAGCAGCAGCTGCTGATGCTCGCGTTGCAGCGCATCGAAGCGCTGCCGCCCGGCCTGCGCGACGTGATGCGCCTGCGCGTGCTCGAAGACCGAAGTACCGCGGACGTTTGCCGTGCGCTCGGCATCAGCGAAGAAAACCTGTTCGTGCGAATGCACCGGGCGAGGAAGCAATTGCTGTCTTGAAAGGCTCCGCGGCGCGTCACCTGACGAATTTTCCGGTGCTCGCAAAAACCGTCAGGTCGACGCTGGCTGGCTTTCGGCGCACTTTCGAGTCGGTGCAGAAAGCCGACACGAAGCCGCCCAGGTCGCGCGCTGGCAAGGTGTCGACAGCCTGGGCAATGCCCGCCGGCGAAAAATCACGGGTCCGTCGCAACGCTTCGACCAAGGCATTGGCCATGAGCCAAGCCTCCATGCTCGCGAAGGTCGGCGCGACCGCAGCCTGCGCGCAAAACGCCGCGAACGCGCGCCCCACGGGCTTCGATCGGGTCCACGGGAAAGGCACCACCTGGGTCACCGACATGCCGGTTGCGAGCGAGCCCAGCTGCGCCATCAACGGCCCGGCGCCCACCGTCGAGCGCGTGTAGAAAAGGCCCGAGAAGCCGGCCTTGCGAACCGCTTCGATGAATTTGCCGCTGGCAACGTAGTCGGGGCCGAACACGATGGCTTGCCGCTTGCCCGCCATCACCGAAAGCACCGCGCCCGGCAGGCTGTACTTGCTGCCCTCGTGGTCGATGCTGGAGATCGACGCCACCCGCTTGCCTATGGCCTCCAGCGAGTCGATCAGCTGATCACGCAACTCCCAGCCCTGCGAGTTGTATTCGAAGACCAACGACAGGCGTTGGATGCCCACGTTTTGAACATGCCGGGCGACGTAGTCGATCTCGTCCACGTGGCCGGCTCGGAGGTTGTAGACCTACGGCAGCGTACCGGAGCGCAGCTCTTGCGATCCGCTGACCGACGCCACGTAAGGAAGACCTTCTTCGGCAGCGCCGCAAGCGCCCGCGCGATGCGCGCCGGCGCCGACGAATCCGTAGAGCCAGGCCACCCGTTGCTCGGCAGCCAGCAGCTTGGCGTTGACGGCGGTGCGTTCGGCGCGGTCTTCATCGTCGAGCGTGATCAACTTGATGCCGTGGCCGCCGATGCCGCCCGCCGAGTTGACCTCGGCGAACACGGCCTGGGCCGCGCTCATGAAGGCGACCCCGACCCCGGCGAGCGGCCCGGTGATCGGCGCCGACTGGCCCAGCTAAATCGGCGGGCGCGAAGCCGGCGTGCTGGCGGCCTGCACGCGTGTGGCCCCGCGCGCGGCGGGCATCAGCGCCAGCGTGCCGGCAGCGAGCGCAGTGCGGCGGTTGATCATCGCGAAACCGTTGCAACAACAGCGGCGGTCATTTGATCCTCACGTTGCTTTTGAAGACCTCTTCCCTGTCTCTTGCGAGTTGGTCGAGCGTCTGTTGCGCGCAGCCGGTGCCAACGACCACGTAGTCGTGCACCCGGTTCTGCATCGCAGACAAAAGCCTGGCGTACAGCGGCTCGGCCCAGAAGTCTTTGACGACTTTCATCGAATCGAGAAACACCTTGGCGTAAGGCGTGCTCGTCTCGAAGCCCGGCGCGTTCAAGATCGCCTGGTGGCAGGTGAAACCGCCGCCTTCCGACCACTTTTTTGAGTTGCCGGCTGCGCGAACCACTTCTTGTATCTCAAGGCCAGCTCGCGCCGACGTGCTCACCAAAAATTTCGACGGCGCCTTTCCGGCCTGGGAGAGCAGTTCAGCCGCCTGCTGTTCACCGGCCAAGCCATCGGCGGCAACACCTCCATCGACAACCTGACCGCCGTCACATTGACCGCGGCCGTCCTGAAACCGGAGACCTGTGCCCCGATGCTGGCCGGCCTCGGCGTGCTCGGCTTCGTGGCGCGCCGGCGCAGCGCCGCACGCTGAACGCCACGCGGGCGGCGGCCCGCTGACGTGGTGGTCGTGCCGGCATACTGCATGCTGGCACCACGAGATCGGCAGGCGCATGACCGCAACGAATTCAACATGGCGCCTGCGCGCCGCGATCTTCTTTGCGGCCTCGCTCGCGCTCACCTTGGCGGGTTGCACAGCACTCACACCGGTCAACCCGCCGATCACGCAGGTCGACCTCACCTCCGGTTACCGGATGACCCGGCTGATCAAGCGTGAACAGCGCCGCAACCACCCCGAGGCGATGGTGTTGCTGGCGTTCTCGGGCGGCGGCACGCGTGCGGCGGCGTTGTCGTACGGCGTGCTCGAAGAATTGCGGCGCACCACCCTCTCGTTCGGCGGCCAGCCCGAACCCGACCGCAGCTTTCTCGACGAGGTCGATGTGGTCACCGGCGTGTCGGGCGGCAGCTTCACGGCGCTGGCCTACGCGCTGTACGGCGAGCGCTTGTTCACCGAGTTTGAGCCGCGCTTCTTGAAGCGCGACGTACAGGGCGAGCTGATCGCGCGCGCGCTCAGCCCGCGCAACTGGGGCGCGCTGGCGAGCTTTAGTTACGGGCGCTCGGAGCTGGCCGCCGACTACTACGACGAGATTTTGTTCGGCGGCGCGACTTTCGGCGACCTGCTCAAGAACAAGCGCGCGCCGGCGGCGCTGGTGACCGGCACCGATCTGTCGACCGGCGCGCGCTTCGAGTTCTCGCAGGAGCAGTTCGACCTGCTGTGCTCCGACCTCTCCCCGGTGCGGCTCGCGCGCGCCGCGGCCACCTCGTCTGCCGTGCCGGTGGTGTTGTCACCGGTGACGTACCGCAACTACGGCGGCCGCTGCGGCGCCAAGATGCCGAGCTGGGTGCAAGACGTGGTCAAGCCCGACTCGCCCTCGCGCCCGGCCGGGCGTGCGCTGCTGCGGTATCGCGAGATCGAGGGGCTCGAAGACAGCACCCGCCGACCGTTCATCCACGTCGTCGATGGTGGCGTCTCCGACAACCTCGGGCTGCGCGGCGCGCTCGAGGCCTTCGAGGAGCTCGAAGCGAGCGAGAACTTTCGCAACGACCTGGGTTTTGCGGCGCTGCGCCACATCGTGGTGATCGTCGTCAACTCGCGCTCCGACCCGAGCACCGACTGGGACCGCAGCAGCACGCCGCCGGGGTTCGTCACGCAATTGCTGCAGTCGTCGAGCCTGCCGATCGACCACTTCTCGTCCGACTCGGTCGAGTTGCTCAAAGACATCGCGCAGCGATGGGCCAATCAGCGCCGGCTCGAAGTCGCCGAGAAGCGCCTTGCCGGCATGACCAAGGCGCAAGCCGAGGCGGCCGTGCCGGCGCTCAGCTTCGACGCGATCGACGTGAGCTTCGATGCGTTGACCGACCCGACCGAGCGCCGCTACTTCATGGACCTGCCGACCAGCTTCACGTTGCCTGCCGAGGCCGTCGACAGATTGCGCGCCGTCGGCGGGCGCCTGCTGCGCGAATCGCGGAGTTTTCAAGCGCTGCTAAGGCAGATCGAGGCGAACCGCGCCGTGATGGCACGCGAGGGCGCGGGGGTGAATCCGAAAGCGCCTTGATGACGGTCAATCGGCGTCGAGCGCACCCTTCACGACCGCCTGCGTCAGCGCCGGCGAGCATTCCTCTATGAACCGATACGCGTAGCCGCGCAGGTAGTGGCCGCGGCGCACCGCGATGCGCGTGGTGTTGGGGGGAAACAGGTGCGAAGCGTCGATGCTCGTCAGCCCGGCGTCACGCGCCGCGTCGAACGCCATCGACGCAATGATGCCGACGCCCAGGCCGACCTCGACATAGGTCTTCACCACATCGGCATCGAGCGCCGACATCACCACATCGGGCACCAGCCCAGCCTCTTTGAAGCTCGCGTCGATGCGCGGCCGGCCGGTGTAGCCGGCGTGGTAGGTGATCAACGGGTGCTCGGCGAGCGCCTGCAGCGTGAGCTTCGTCAGCTTCGTCAACGCATGGCCATTGGGCACGACGACGAGGTGGTGCCAGTCGTAGAACGGAAAGCTCGCGAAGTTGCCCATCGGCGCACTGCCCCCGTCAAGCGCTTCTGTCGCGATGCCAAGGTCGGCCTCGCCCGACTGCAGCAACGCCACGATCTCGGCCGGGCTCGCCTGGTGCAGCACCAGGTGCACTTTCGGAAACGCCTGCTTGAAGCGCCGCACCACTTGCGGCAGCGCATAGCGCGCTTGCGTGTGCGTGGTCGCGATCGTCAGGCTGCCTTCGTCGCGGTTCGCAAATTGCTCAGCCAGACGCTTGATGTTCTTCGCGTCGATCAGCATGCGCTCGACGATCGGCACCAGTTCGTTGCCAGCGTCGGTCAGGCCGGTCAAGCGCTTGCCCTTGCGCACGAACAGCTCGATGCCGAGCTCGTCTTCGAGGTCGAGGATGTGCTTGCTGACGCCCGACTGTGAGGTGAACAGCGCGTTCGCGACCTCGGTCAGGTTGAAGTTGCGCTGCACGGCCTCGCGGATGATGCGCAGTTGCTGGAAATTCATGCCGGGACTATGCCGCCTTTGGCAACGCGGCGTTGTCGAACACACTGAGCCGTTGCGGCACCAGCCACACGCGCTGTTCCGGCTGCAGCGCGAGCGCATCGGCACGTTCACGCGCGAGCTCGACTTCGTAGTGCGCGTCGCCACCGCCGGTCAGCTCGACACGGCTGACGGCGCCGAAGCTGAGCACGCGGCTGACCGACGCCTCGATGCCGTTCTCGATCGGCTGCGTCGTGATCGAAACCTCGTGTGGCCGCGCGAAGCCGGGCTCGCTGGCGCCGGGCGCCGCGAAGCGATTCGACGCACCCAAAAACCCGTAGACGAACGGCGTGGCCGGCCGCTCGTAGACCTCGGTCGGCGAGCCGATTTGCTCGACCTTGCCGTGGTCCATCAACACCACACGGTCGGCGACTTCGAGCGCTTCTTCCTGGTCGTGCGTGACGAAGATGCTGGTGATGTGCAGCTCGTCGTGCAGCCGGCGCAGCCAGCGGCGCAGTTCCTTGCGCACCTTGGCGTCGAGCGCGCCGAAGGGTTCGTCGAGCAGCAGCACGCGCGGCTCGACCGCGAGCGCGCGGGCGAGCGCAATGCGCTGGCGCTGCCCACCCGAGAGCTGCGGCGGAAAGCTCGCGCCGAGCCAGTCGAGCTGCACCAGGTCGAGCAGCGCGTGCACCTTGCGCGCGATCTCGGCCTCGCTCGGCCGCAGCTTGCGTGGCTTCACGCGCAGGCCGAAAGCGACGTTGTCGAACACCGTCATGTGACGAAAAAGCGCGTAATGCTGGAACACGAAGCCGACCTGGCGCTCGCGCACGTGGGTGTCCGAGGCGTCTTCGCCGTCGAGCAGCACCGAGCCGCGGTTGGCCGTTTCCAGCCCCGCGATGATGCGCAGCAAGGTCGTCTTGCCGCAGCCCGAGGGGCCGAGCAACGCGACCAGTTCGCCGCTCGGAAAATCGAGGCTCACATCGCCGAGCGCGGTGAAAGCGCCGAACGATTTGTGGATGTTTCTGACCTGGATGCTCATGCTGGGATTCCCGCTGGACTCTGCGTTTGACTGCGCGCCTGCCGCCACTCGACCCACTGCTTCAGCGCGAGCGTAACGAGCGCCAGCAACGCGAGCAGCGAGGCGACCGCGAACGCCGCGGCGAACTGGTATTCGTTGTAGAGAATCTCGACGTGCAGCGGCAGCGTGTTGGTGAGCCCGCGAATGTGGCCCGAGACGACGGAGACGGCGCCGAACTCGCCCATCGCCCGCGCGTTGCACAGGATCACGCCGTAGAGCAGGCCCCACTTCACATTCGGCAGCGTCACGTGCCAAAAGGTTTGCCAGCCCGACGCGCCGAGCACGGTCGCGGCTTCTTCTTCCTCTCGGCCTTGCGCCTCCATCAACGGGATCAGCTCACGCGCAACGAACGGGAACGTGACGAACACGGTCGCCAGCACGATGCCCGGCACCGCGAACACGATCTTCAAATCGTGCTCTTGAAGCCATGGCCCGAACCAGCCTTGCGCGCCGAACATCAACACGTAGATCAACCCGGCAACGACTGGCGAGACCGAGAACGGCAGGTCGATCAGCGTGACCAGAAAACTCTTGCCCCGAAAGTCGAACTTGGTGACGAGCCACGCCGCCCAGACGCCGAACACCAGGTTCAGCGGCACGGCGATCGCCGCGGCGAGCAGCGTGAGTTGCAGCGCCGAGACGGCATCGGGCTCGGTCAGCGCGGCCACGTACACCTCGACGCCTTTGCGCAGCGCGCCGGCGAACACGGTCGCGAGTGGCAGCAGCAAGAAGAGCGCGAAAAAACTCAAGGCCAGTGCCAAGATCGTCCACTTGACCCACGGCGCCTCACGTGTGGCGCCGCTGGCCTCGAAGCGTGTTGCGTGTGCGCTCATCGCCCGCGCCCCGCGCCGACGCCGCGAGCCTTCGCGCTCCACGCCTGCAAGCCGTTGATCGCCAGCAGCAGCGCGAACGAAAACACCAGCATCACTGTCGCGATCGCGGTGGCGCCGGCGTAGTCGAATTGTTCGAGCTTGGTGATGATCATCAGCGGGGTGATCTCCGAGACCATCGGCAGGTTGCCGGCGATGAAGATCACCGAACCGTACTCGCCGACCGCGCGTGCGAACGCGAGCGCGAAGCCGGTCAACAGCGCTGGCGTCAGCACCGGAAACACGACATGCCGAAACGTCTGCCAGCGATGCGCACCCAAGCTCGCGGCAGCCTCTTCGAGTTCGGTGTCGATGTCTTCCAGCACCGGTTGCACCGTGCGCACGACGAACGGCAAGCCGATGAAGACGAGTGCGACCAACACGCCGAGCGGCTTGAACGCGACCTGGATGCCGAGCGGCTCGAGCCCCTTGCCGAGCCAGCCGTTCTTCGCGTAGAGCGCCGTCAGCGCGATGCCGGCCACGGCAGTGGGCAACGCGAACGGCAAATCGATCAACGCGTCGACGAGCTTCTTGCCGGGGAACGAATAGCGCACCAGCGACCACGCGAGCAGCAGCCCGAATACCGTGTTGATGGCCGCGGCAAGCAGCGCAGCGCCGAAGCTGAGCTCGTACGACGCGATCACGCGCGGCGAAGTGACGACGGCCCAAAAGCGCTCCCACCCCATCGTCGCAGTCTTGAAGAACACCGCCGACAGCGGGATCAAAACAATCAACGACAAGTAGCTGATCGTGATGCCGAGCGAAAGGCCGAAACCGGGCAGCACGCGGCGCAGCTTGCGTCTGGGCAGCGCGGCAGATCGGGCGGAAGGAAGGGCGAGTGCGGAACGCATGGGTCGCGCAGGTTAGTCGCAGGGCTCAAGCACCCTAACCAAGAAATTTGCGAATCGATATTCACGATGCTGGATATTCGGGAAGTGAACGCTCGACCTCTGGCGGCCCGCAGGACCACCACGACCACGACCGCGCCGCACTCGCGGCACACTGCGGGCATGAACGAAAGCGACGACCCGATGCCCGACGAACGCCTGCGCGTGGTGTGCCTGTGCGCCGACTGGTGCGGCGTGTGTCGCGACTACCGCGCGACCTTCGAC
>JANLUW010000491.1:0-8580 GCA_031363645.1 Rhizobacter sp.
GCCAGCAACATCCCGCACATCACGCTGACCGCGTTCATGATCGGCGCGCTGTTCTCGTTCACGACCGTGTGGTGGTCGGTGAAGAAGGTGCCCGAGCTGCCGCTCTCGGCCGAAGAAACGGCCGCGTTGCGCGCGCGGCCACGCGGCGTGCGCGCGACCTTCGACGACATCGCGGTCGCGCTGCGCGAGATGCCGCCCACGATGCGCCAGCTCTGGTGGATGAAGCTGTTCCAGTGGTACGGGATGATGTGCTACTGGATCTACATCGTGCCGGCGCTCGCGAGCACGGTGTTCGGCACCGCCGATGCGGCCTCGAGCGGGTTTCGCGATGCCGGGCTGCTCAACGGCCAGATCGGCGGCTTCTACAACTTCATCGCGTTCATCGGTGCGTTCGCGATGATGCCGTTCACGCGCCGCTTCGGGGCCAAGCGCGTGCACGCGCTGTGCCTCGTGCTCGCCGGCATCGGCATGTGGAGCATTCCGCTGATCCACGACAAGTGGTTGCTGTTCGTGCCGATGATCGGCATCGGCCTGGCGTGGGCCAGCATCATGGGCAACCCGTACATCCTGCTGGCCGGCAGCATCCCGCCGGAGCGCGCCGGGGTCTACATGGGCATCTTCAACATGTTCATCGTGATCCCGATGCTGATTCAAATGTTGACGCTGCCGTTGTATTACCACGCGCTGCTCGGCGGCCGGCCCGAGAACGTGATTCGCCTCGCCGGTGCGCTGCTGGTGTGCGCGGCGATTGCGGTGCTGTTCGTCAAGGTCGCAGCACCGGCAAGAGTGTCGAAGGAAGCGAAGGTGTCGACGGTTCGCCCATGAAGAACGCCGTTCAGCTCATCACCTACGCCGACCGCCTGGGTGGCGGAACGCTCGAAGATTTGCGCGCGCTGTTGTCCGTGCCGTTGCGCGGGCCGCTCGCCGGCATCTTCGGCGGCGTGCACGTGCTGCCGTTTTATTTTTCGATCGACGGTGCCGATACCGGCTTCGACCCGGTCGACCACACCCGTGTCGATCCGGTTCTCGGCGACTGGGCCGACGTGGCCGCGCTCGCACGAGACCTGCCGGTGATGGCCGATGTGATCGTCAACCACATGTCGAGCGATTCGCCGCAGTTCCTCGACTACTCGGCGCATGGCAGTGCGTCGGCCTTCGACGGCCTGTTCCTGACGCAGGACAAGGTCTTCCCCACCGGCATCACACCGGCCGAGCAAGCCGCGATCTACCGGCCGCGGCCGGGCTCGCCGTTCGCGCCTGTGGTGCTTGCCAACGGCGAGCACCGTGTGCTCTGGACCACCTTCACCGCGAAGCAGCTCGACATCGATGTGCGCCACCCGCAAGGCCGTGCGTACCTCGAAAAAATATTGCGCACGCTCGCCGCGAGCGGCACGACGATGATCCGGCTCGATGCCGTCGGCTACGCGATCAAGATCGCCGGCACGAACTGCTTCATGACGCCGCAGACCTTCGCGTTCATCGACGAGTTCGCTGGCCTCGCACGCTCGCTCGGCCTCGAGGTCTTGGTCGAAGTGCATTCGCACTACCGCGAGCAGATCGAGATCGCGCGCCGCGTCGATTGGGTCTACGACTTCGCGCTGCCGCCGCTGGTGCTGCACGCCCTCTTCTTCAAGACGGCACGCCACCTCGCAGCCTGGGCGGAAGTTCGGCCGGCGAACGCGCTGAACGTGCTCGACACGCACGACGGCATCGGCATCATCGACATCGGTGCCGACGCGACCGACCGCGACGGCCGGCCCGGCCTCGTGCCACCGGCCGAGCTCGACCGGCTGGTCGAAATCATCCACGAGAACAGCGGCGGCCAGAGCCGGGAAGCGACCGGCACGGCGGCCTCGAACCTCGACCTGTACCAGGTCAATTGCACCTTCTACGATGCCGTCGGCCGCGATGACCGCGCCTACCTGATCGCGCGCGCGATCCAGTTCTTTTTGCCCGGCGTGCCGCAGGTCTACTACGTCGGGCTGCTGGCCGGCAGCAACGACATGACGCTGCTGCGCGCGAGCGGCCACGGGCGCGACATCAACCGCCACCGCTACGGCCGGGCCGAGATCGAGGCGGCGCTCGACCGGCCGGTGGTGCGCGAGCTCGTCGCGCTGATCCGCTCGCGCAACGCGCACCCGGCCTTCGCCGGCACATTTTCGATCGACACGCGCGACGACGAAACACGCCTCGGGATGCAGTGGGCCGTGGGGCGCCACACGGCCCGCCTCGAGGTCGATTTCACGACGCTCGAACACACGTTGGCCTTCAGCGAGTGAGCCGTCGCCGCTGCGGCCGTTGACCTAGACTGCGTCCCTCGTCAGCCGCCTGCGGCCGACGCCAACCGGAGTGCAACATGTCCCTGCGCATCAACGACACCGCCCCCGATTTCACCGCTGAGACCACTCAAGACCCGATCACGTTTCACGACTGGATCGGCGACCACTGGGCCGTGCTGTTCTCGCACCCGAAAGACTTCACGCCGGTCTGCACGACCGAGCTCGGCTACATGGCCAAGATCGATCCCGAGTTCACGAAGCGCAACGCCAAGCTGATCGGCCTTTCGACCGACACCGTCACGCACCATGGCGAGTGGGCCAAAGACATCGAAGAAACGCAAGGCTCGGCGGTCAAGTACCCGATGGTCGGCGACGCTGATTTGAAGGTGGCCAAGCTCTACAACATGTTGCCGGCCGACGAGGTCGGCGCCGACGGCCGCACCGGCCATACCTGCGCACGACCCAGCAACCGGATTGAATGCGGTGAGCGTGGCGACGGCCGTTGAAAGAGCGGCGCGCATCGGCGTCGTCGGCGTCGGCGCGATGGGCATGGCGATGGCGCGCAACCTGCACGCCAAAGGCTGGCATCTGTCGACCCGCGATGTGCGCGCCGAGGCCGATGACGAGGCGCGCGCCGCCGGCTTCGACGTCTGCGCCTCGTCGCGCGCACTCGCAGCACAGACCGACATCGTCGTCATCGTGGTCCTGAATGCGCAGCAGATCGACGATGTGCTGTTCGGCGCAGCCGGCGTCGTCGATGCGACCGAAGGACCGGTCGCCGGCGCGGAGACCGTGATGCTGTGTTCCACGATCGCGCCGCAAGACGCGATCCACATCGCCGCTCGACTCGCGCAGTACGGCATCGCGACGATCGACGCGCCGATCTCCGGCGGCCCGGCGCGCGCGCTGGCCGGCACGATGAGCGCGATGCTCGCCGCGCCGGTGACCACGCTCGAACGGTGGCGGCCGCTGCTCGCCGATCTGGCCGAGAAACGATTCGTCGTCAGCGCGTGTGTGGGCGATGCGACCAAGGCCAAGCTCGTCAACAACCTACTCGCCGGCATCAACCTCGTGGCCGGTGCCGAAGCGCTCGCGCTGGCCGGCAAGCTCGGGCTCGACCCGGCCGCGATGTTTGAGATCATCCGCGCCTCCAGCGGTGCCTCGTGGGTGTTCGAGGACCGCATGGCGCGTGCGCTCGCCGAAGACTATTCACCGCCACGCGCCGCCGCGCACATCCTCACCAAAGACCTCGGCCTCGCGACCGCACTCGCTGCCAGCGTCGACCACGCCACACCGCTCGGCGACGCCGCGCTCGCGCGCTTTCACGACATGCTGGCGCGCGGCTGGGCCGCCCTCGACGACGCCGCGGTGATCAAGACCTACCAGGCCTGAGCACCGCGTACAGCACCATGTCGCACAGCGCCCCGTGCGGATCGCGCTCGTGGTGGCGCATGACGCCTTCACGTTGCATGCCGAGTGTCTCGGCGAAATGCAAAGCACGCGCGTTGCGCGCATCGCTCATCGCCTCGATGCGCTCGAAGCCGGCGGCGAAGCACGCATCGATCACGGCCAGCACCGCCTCGCGCATCAGCCCCCGCTCGGCGCGCCGGCTGTCACCCACGTAACCGATCTCACCGCGCGCGGCTGTGAAGTCGATCGTGTGCACATCGATGCGGCCGACCCAGCCGCCGTCGGCCACTTCGAACACATGGAACACCAGATCGACCCCCGCGGCAACGCTGCGTGCATCGGCCTCACAGAATTGGCGCGCCCATTCGACATCGCGCGGGCGCAAGCCCCACACCACGTAGGTCAGTGCCGGCATCGTCGCGGCCACACCGTCGGCGAAGGCCGTAGCATGCTCGGCGCGCGGGGTCTCCAATCGCAGGCGCGGCGTGAGCAGCTCGGCCGGTACGGCCTTCAAGTCGGGTGCCGTCACAAGAACCCGATCGACAACCACGGCCACGCCGCTATCACGATCAGCGCAACGAACAGCGCGCCGAGGTAGGGCCACACATGCGCGACTGCGTGGTCGGGGTCGACGCGGCCGATCGCGCAGGCCGCGTAGAAGCCCACGCCGAACGGCGGCGCAAACAACCCGAGGCCCATCGCGAACACCACGACCATCGCGTAATGCACTTCGTGGATGCCGACAGCGCGCGCGATCGGGAACAGCAGCGGCCCGAACAGCACGATCGCCGGAATGCCTTCGAGCACGCTGCCGAGAATCACGAAAGCCACGACCGAAATCGCCATGAACCCCGCCCGACCGCCCGGCACGCCCTGCATAAACGCGGCGAGCTCGCGCGAGAAGCCCGACTGCGTCAGCGCCCAGGCCATCGCGGTGGCGCAGCCGATGATGAACAGGATCGCGCCCGACAGCGACGCGGTCTCGACCAGCATCGGGTACAGGCGCGCCCATGCGAACTTGCGGTAGACGAACACGCCAACCAGCACGGTGTACGCGATGCCGACGGTCGACACCTCGGTGGCCGTTGCAACGCCTTCGACAACGACCGTGCGGATCACGAGCGGCAGTGCCAGCGCCGGCAGCGCGACGATGAAGGTCTTGAGCACACTCTTGCGATCGGCCCGCACGACCGCGGACAAATCTTCGTCGCGGTTGTGGAACCACACGACCACGCACAGCGCCAGCGCGCCGACCAACGCCGGCATCAGCCCGCCGGTGAACAGCGCCGCGATCGAGACACCGGTGACCGAGCCGATCGTGATCAGCACGAGGCTCGGCGGGATCGTCTCCGACATCGCGCCCGAGGCCGACAGCAGCGCGATCAGGCGGCCATCTTCCGCGCCGCGGCGCTTCATCTCGGGGAACAGCGCCGGCGCCACAGCGGCCATGTCGGCGGCCTTCGAGCCCGAGATGCCCGAGACGAGGTACATCGCGCCGATCAGCACGTACGCGAGCCCGCCCTTCACGTGACCGAGCAGCGACGCGAGAAAATCGACCATCGCCTTGGCGACGCCGGTCATCTCGATCAAGAGGCCGAGGAACACAAACAGCGGCACCGACAGCAGCACCAGACTCGACATACCCTCGTCCATGCGGCTGACGACGACGCTGAGCGGCGTGTTCGTCGTCAGCGCGAGGTATGACAACGTGGCCAGGCCGAACGCGAACGCGATCGGCACGCCGGCCGCGACACACACCGCGACGAGGCCGACGAAGAAGATCGGCAAGTTGGCATTGCCGAGGTGCATGAACATGGGCTTGCCGAACCACATCACGGTGCCGAGCGCGAGCAACGCGACGACACCGAGTGCGACGCGCTTGAACGACGAATCGCGCAGCAATTGCGTGGCCGCGATCGGCAGCATCATCAGCACGATGACGAGGATCGCTCCGACACGCAGGCCGTCGCGAATCTCGAGCGCCGGGGTGCGGATGTCCCATTGCGAATCGAAGTGCTCCCAAGCGGGCCAGACGATTTCGAGCACGAACGCGATCACGATGAGCCGCGCGAACAGGTTCACCCAAGCTCGCGCGTTAGGTGACAAGCGGTTCACCAGCGTCGTCAACCGCATGTGCTCACCGCGGCGCAGCGCGATCACAGCGCCGAGCATCGCGAGCCACAGAAACAAAATCGACGCGAGCTCGTCGGACCAAGTGAGCGGCGCGTTGAACACGTAGCGCGAGACCACGCCGGCGAGCAGCACGACCATCTCGAGCGCCACCAGGATCGCGGCCGGCACTTCGCTGGCCCAAGCGATCGTGCGGTCGATCGCGTGGACGAGCGGGTGGCGCTTCGGTGCGTGTTCGTGTGGGGTCATGTCATAGGTTCATTCTTGCGGGGTGACGGGATGAGATCAGGCCGGCGCGGCGCTCTGCTCCGCTCGTGCCCCCCGGCCGGGCTGCGCCCGACCTCCTTATTGACCTCGCTCCGCAGAGCGCCCCACCAGCCTGATCAGGCAGCACCTGATGTTCGCTGTAAGCACGCCACCGGTGTTGCAGGCCACTGCCGCCGGGTGGCTGACGCAGCGAGGTCAAGGAGGAGGGTCGGGCAAAGCCCGGCCCGGGGGACACGATCGGAGTCGGCCACCCGGTGGCAGTGGCACGCGCCGAACCTCACGCCGCGATTACTCCAGCTTGCCCGCGTACTTCTCGAGGATCGTCCACGCATCGGCACCGTACCTGGCTTTCCAGTCTTTGTAAAAACCGGCCTTTTTCAGCACGCCGCGAAACGCCGCCGTGTCGACCGTGTTGAAGGTCAGGCCCTTGAGCTTGAGTTCGACTTCGAGTGTGTTGTTGAGGCGGCGCACATCGTTGCGCTCGGCGAGTGCGGCGGCATTGATGTGCTTGGTGACGATGGCGCGCAAGTCGACCGGCAGCTTCTCCCACATCTTGCCGTTGGCGAGGAACCAGAAGCCGTCCCACATGTGGTTGGTGAACGAGCAAAACTTCTGCACCTCGAACAGCTTGGCGGTCTGGATGATCGCGAGCGGGTTCTCCTGGCCTTCGACTATTTTTGTCTGCAGGGCAGAGTAGACCTCGCTGAAATTGATGCTCGCGGGCGAGGCGTCGAGCGCCTTGAACATCGAGGTCCAGAGGGGGCTGACGGGCACGCGGATCTTGAAGCCCTTCAGGTCTTCGGGCTTCGTGATCGGCTTGCTCGAACTGGTGATCTGGCGAAAGCCGTTGTCCCAGATTTTGTCGAACGCGACCAGGCCCGACTTGCCGATCGCGCTGCGCACGAAGCCGCCGAGCTCCCCGTCCATCGCGGCCCACACTTGCTCGTAATCCTTGAACGCGAAGCCGATACCGTTGATCGATGCGACCGGTACCAGCGTCGACAAAATCAGCCCCGACAGCGTGAAGAAATCAATCGCGCCGGAGCGCACTTGCGAAAGCATGTCGGTGTCTGAACCCAACTGGTTGTTCGGGAACACCTGAATGTCGACCCGCCCGCCGGTCTCTTTCAAGATGGCCTCGGCGGCCTCCTTCGCGCGCACGTTGAGCGGGTGAACGGCGGGCAGGTTGCTCGCGAATTTCATCTTCAATTCGGCGCTCTGCGCGAGCGCTGCGGTGCCGACCATTGACGAGGCGAGCGTGCCCGCGGTGAGCGCGGAAGCCCGGGTCAAAAACTGGCGTCGAGGCAGGCGTGTCATGGAGTCTCCGGTCTTGTCGTGGTCGGCCTAAACGGCTGCCGCCGGATTGTAGACAGGGGCTCCCGCCAGTTCGCTACGTCAGTTTGTCCAGCGTGATCGGCCGCGTGCGGATGCGCTTGCCGGTCGCGTGACAGACCGCATTCGCCGCAGCGGCGCCGGTGATGCCGATCTCGCCGATGCTGTGCGCGCCCATCGGCGTGTGCGGGTCGGCGATGTCGAGGCGATGGGTCTCGATGCTCGGCATGGCCGCAGTCGAAACATCGAAGCGATGTCGAGTTGCAGGTCACGCCTCGCCGAAAGCGCATGAGCTGGCCGCAGGACCGTATCGGACAGGGAGCCACTGCGAAGCCGCACGGGCGCACGAACCCATGCAAAAAGGCCGACGACGCATCTGTGCCGCCGGGCCCTGTCGACCGTCTGCAGTCAAGAGATCAGAGCGTCGGGATCAACACCTTGCCGATGACGTAGATCACGCCGTTGCTGGCGCGAACATCGGTCGCGACGATGGCCGCGGGGGTTGCGGTCTTGTCGGTGATCGGCGGCGGCGGGCCGGCGTTGATGGTCAGCGTTTCGCCTTCGACCGTGGTCATCGGCGTGCCGAACGGGATGTTCGCGGCGAGCACTTGCGCCGGCAGCACGTGGTACGTCAGCACCTTGGTCAACTGCGCGATGGTCAAGCCCGCGACGGTCGACTGGACCGCGGCGAAAGCGTCGTTGGTCGGCGCGAACACGGTGAACGGGCCAGCGCCGCTGAGCGTGCCTTGCAGGTTCGCCTTGACGACCGCGGCGACGAGCGTGGAGAACAGCGGGTTGACCTGCGCCATCCACACGATGTTGAGCACGCCGGGCGACTCCAGCACCTTGTTGATCGCATGCACCACGCCGTTGCTCGCCGCCACGTCGGCCGTGACGACCTTGGCCTTGGTGAGCGCCGCATCGGTGATCGTGACGCCGCCGGTCGTCGCCAGTGCGAGCGTGGTGGGCGAACCGCCCAGCGAATACAACGTCGCCTGCGTCGCTCCACCAGCGGTCAGGTCGGCAGCGGTCTTCTTGGTCGGCAGCACGTGGTATATGAAGATGCTCGCGAGCGCGCTCGCCGGCAACGCATCGACCATCGCTGTGGCGCTCGCGAAGCCGAGCTGCGTGGCGAGCGCGCCGAAGGCGGCGTCGGTCGGCG
>JANLUW010000494.1:0-5395 GCA_031363645.1 Rhizobacter sp.
TATACATTTAAGCGCATAGTGCTTATGAGTTGTAGCTTATGACGCAGCGCGTTGACTTCGACAAGATCGATCTCTTCCTCATCCGGGTGTTGAAAACCTTGATCACCGAACGAAGCGTCTCCCGGGCTGCCATGCGCTTGCGAAGCACGCAGCCTGCCGTGAGTGCGCAGCTGAAAAGGCTGCGCGCGCTGACCGGAGACCCGTTGCTGGTGCGCGCCGGCAACGACATGGCGCCGACCGACACTGCGCTGAACTTGCTCGAACCCGCAACCCGGTTGCTGCAAGATGCGGACCGGCTGTTCAGCCCGCGCGCTGATCGGCGTGCCTTCGAACCTTTGGCGAGCGCCAGCACTTTTCGCATCGCCGCGAGCGACTACCTCGATCCGCTGTTCCTGCCCGAACTCGTCGCCCACCTCAAACAAGTCGCGCCCAAGGTGCGGCTGGAGTTGCTGCCGCTTTCGGGCGAATTCGATTACCGCCGCAGCCTCGCCGCGGGCGCGGTCGATCTGGTGATCGGCAACTGGATCAAGCCGCCCGAAGAATTGCACCTCGGGCGGTTGCTGTCGGACGAGATCGTTTGCCTCGTCGCCGAAGACCATCCGGTGGTGCGGGCCGCCGGCACGCGCGCCTGGTCGCCCGAGCGTTACCTCGCGTGCGAACACGTGGCGCCGATGCCGTTCCACGCCGGCGCCCGCGGCGCAGCGCCGGGCGTGATCGACGAACACCTCGCGTCGCTCGGCGTCAACCGCGAGGTGATGGTGCGCAGCGCGCACTTCGGGCTGATCCCGTTGATGGTGGCGCAGAGCCTGCTGGTACTCACCACCGGTCGGCTGTTCTGCTCGCGCTACGTCGACAGCCTGCCGGTGCGCATCGTGCGCTGCCCGGTGCCGTTTCCGCCGCTCGCGTACTACCAGCTTTGGCACGACCTGACGCACGCGTCGGCCTCGGGCCGCTGGTTGCGAGATCAGGTGCGCGACGTGGTGCGCAACCTCTCGGGGCACGGCATGCTGCATCGCCCGGCGCGCTCGCCAGCATGAGCGCGACCGCGCTTCCTGCGCGCCGCATCGCGCTGCGCGGCGACCTGCTCGATTTCACAGCAACGCCGGCCTGGGGCGAGGTCGAATCCGAAGCCGTGCGCTTTCGGCCCGACCACTGGCTGCTGATCGAGAACGGCCGCATCGCGGGCGCGCAGTTGATCGACCCGGATGAAAGCTGGCAGCGCCACGACCACCGCGGCCAGCTGGTCCTGCCGGGCTTCATCGACACGCACGTGCACATGCCGCAGCTCGATGTGATCGCGAGCTACGGCACCGAGCTGCTCGACTGGCTCGACACCTACACCTTCCCGGCCGAGACGCGCTTTGCCGACCCGGCGCGCTCGCAGGCCGGCGCCGAGTTGTTCGTCGACGCACTGCTCGCGCATGGCACCACGGCAGCCGTGGTGTTTGCGACCGCTCACAAGGTCTCGGCCGAAGCGCTGTTCACTGTCGCGCAGCAGCGCGGCATGCGCCTGGTCACCGGCAAGGTACTGCAAGACCGCCACTCGCCCGACGGCCTGCGCGACGACGTGGCCCAGGCGCGTGTCGACTGCATCGATTTGATCCAGCGTTGGCACGGTGTCGACCGCCTCGCCTACGCCGTCACGGTGCGATTCGCGGCGAGCAGCACGCCCGAGCAGCTCGCGATGGCGGGCGAACTTTGCGCGGCCGATGCGTCGCTCTACCTGCAGACCCACGTGGCCGAAAACCGAGCCGAGGTCGCGTGGGTGGCGCAGCTGTTCCCCGAGGCACGCAGCTACCTCGACGTGTACGCGCGCGCCGGCCTGCTGCACCCGCGCAGCGTGCTGGCGCACGGCATCTGGCTCGACGACGCCGACCGCGCTGCACTGCGTGAATCGGGCGCACACATCGCGCACAGCCCGTCGTCCAACCTGTTCCTCGGCAGCGGGTTGTTCGACTGGAAGTCTTCGCTTGCGGCCGGCACCGCCGTCAGCCTCGCAAGCGATGTGGGCGGTGGCACCAGCCTGTCGATGATCCGCACGATGGCCGATGCCTACAAGGTGCAGGCGATGGCCGGCCAACGGCTCACTGCATGGAAAGCGCTGCACGCCGCCACGCTCGGCGCGGCCGAGGCGCTGCTGCTCTCGGGCGAGATCGGCGCGCTCGAAGCCGGCTGCATGGCCGACGTGTGCGTCTGGGATTGGGCAGCCGACCCGATCGCCAAACGCAGGATGGAACTCGCGCGCAGCCTGCACGAGCGCGCGTTCGCGTGGATGACACTCGCCGACGACCGCAACCTCGCAGCCGTCTTCGTCGCCGGGCGCGAGATGCGTACGAAACTTGCATAAAGCCATCGAAAGGAACGCCATGCTCCGCCTCGAACTGGTCGACATCAGCAAGCAGTACCCCGCCGTGAAGGCGAACGACGCGGTGAACCTGAAGGTCGAGCCTGGCGAGATCCACGCCGTGCTCGGCGAGAACGGCGCCGGCAAGTCGACGATGATGAAAATGATCTACGGCGCCGTGCGGCCCGATGCAGGCGAAATCCGCTGGAACGGGCAGGCCGTCGACATCAAGAACCCGCACGAGGCGCGCGCACTCGGCATCAGCATGGTGTTCCAGCACTTCAGCCTGTTCGACACGCTGAGTGCGGCCGAGAACGTCTGGCTCGGGCTCGACAAATCGCAGAGTCTGGCCGCGGTGACACAACGCATGATGAAAGTCGAGAAGGAGTACGGGCTCGATGTGGAACCGCTGCGGCCGGTGCACACGCTGTCGGTCGGCGAACGCCAGCGCGTCGAGATCGTGCGCGCGCTGATGACGAACCCGAAATGCCTGATCTTGGACGAACCCACCTCGGTGCTCACGCCGCAGGCGGTCGAGAAGCTGTTCGTCACGCTGCGCAAGCTGGCGAGTGAAGGCACGAGCATCCTCTACATCAGTCACAAGCTCGACGAGATTCGCGCGCTCTGCACCAACTGCACGGTGCTGCGCGGCGGCAAGGTCACCGGCACGGTCGACCCGCGCACCGAGACGAACGCGGGGCTGTCGCGCCTGATGATCGGCGCCGAGCCGCCGCAGTTGCAGCACATCCAGGCCAAGCTCGGCGGCGTGGTGCTCGACGTGCGTGGGCTCACGTTGGCGAAGCTTGACCACTTCGGCATGAACCTGGCCGACATCCGCTTTGAAGTGCGCGCCGGCGAGATCCTCGGCATCGCCGGTGTGTCGGGCAACGGCCAGCAAGAGTTGATGGCCGCGCTGTCGGGCGAAGACGCGCGCGCGCCGAACGATTCGGTGCACTTGCTCGGCCATGACATTTCCCGCCAACCACCGCGCGAGCGCCGTGCTGCGGGCTTGCACTTCGTTCCCGAAGAACGCCTCGGCCGCGGCGCGGTGCCCACGCTTTCGCTGGCCGCGAACACGCTGCTGACGCGCACCGGAGCCATCGGTCGCGCCGGCTGGATCGACACGTTCGAAGTCACCAAACTGGCCCAGCAAATCATCCGCCGCTTCAACGTGAAATCCGGCGGGCCGGCGGCGGCGGCGAAGAGCCTTTCGGGCGGTAACCTGCAGAAGTTCATCGTCGGCCGCGAGATCGACGCGAACCCGAAGTTGCTGATCGTGTCGCAGCCGACCTGGGGCGTCGACGTGGGTGCGGCCGCGCAGATCCGCGGCGAGCTGCTGGGCCTGCGCGACACCGGTTGCGCGCTGCTGGTCGTCAGCGAAGAGCTCGACGAGCTGTTCGAGATCTGCGACCGGCTGGTCGTGATTGCGCAAGGCAAGGTCTCGCCGAGCGTGCCGACCTCGCAAGCGACTGTCGAGATGATCGGCGAGTGGATGAGCGGTTTGTGGGTCGAAACGAATGCCACCCGGGAGGCCGCTCATGCTCAAGCTTGAAGCCCGACCTGAGCCCTCGAAGCTGATGTCGATCATGTCGCCGGTGCTCGCACTCGCGATCACGGTCGTGATCGGCACGGTCTTGTTCATGCTGCTCGGGAAAGACCCGATGCGCGGCCTGTATGTCTTCTTCGTCGAGCCGCTCAAAAGCGTCTACGCTTTGACTGAACTCGCGATGAAGGCCACACCGTTGATCCTGATCGCGCTCGGCCTCGCGGTGTGCTTCAGGTCCAACGTCTGGAACATCGGCGCCGAGGGCCAGTTCGTCGTCGGCGCGATAGCCGCTGCGGGCGTCGCGATGACGGCCGACAAAGAGACCGGCCGCTGGATCGTCGCCGCTGTATTGGCTGCCGGTGTGCTCGGCGGCATGCTGTGGGCGGGCATCGTCGCGTTCCTTCGAGACCGCTTCAACGCGAACGAAATTCTGGTGAGCCTGATGCTCGTCTACGTCGCTGACCAGGTGCTCGGCTACCTTGTCTACGGCCCGTGGAAAGACCCGGCCGGTTTCAACTTTCCGCAGACGATCACGTTCCTCAAATCGACCGCGGTGCCCAAGCTCTTCACCGGCTTTCGCGTCAACATCGGGCTGATCATCGCGCTGCTCGCGGTCGGCGCGTTTTGGGTGCTGCTGTTTCGCACCTACGCGGGCTTTCAACTTCAGGTTGGCGGGCTCGCCCCAGCGGCCGCGCGGTATGCCGGTTTTTCGTCGCGCACGGCGCTCTGGACGGCGCTGCTGCTCTCGGGCGGCATGGCCGGCCTGGCAGGCGCGCTCGAAGTCGCCGGGCCGCTCGGCCAGCTCACGCCGTACGTGCCGGCGGGCTACGGCTTCGCGGCAATCATCGTCGCGTACGTGGGCCGGCTGCACCCGGTCGGCATCATCTTCTCGGCCGTGCTGATGAGCATGTTCTACATCGGCGGCGAACTCGCGCAGTCACGCCTCGGCCTGCCGAAGTCGCTGACCGGCGTGTTCCAGGGCTTGCTGCTGTTCACGCTGCTCGCGTGCGACACGCTGATCGCGTACCGCGTTCGGTGGCAGTCAGCCCGGCCGGTGGCAAAGTCGGCGCCGATGTCGGTTGCGACGAGTGTGGCCACCACTGGAAAGGGTGTTTGAGATGGATGCCATGCTCACTCGAGTTGGCCTTCTCTCCCCAGCGGGCGAAGGGGCAGAACGAAGCGCCGCTGTGCCTGCAAAGGCGCGTTCGAGCTGGGTGCGTGGCTTCGTGGGAGGCGTCGAGGAGCGCAGGGCGTGTGGCCGCGCGCGCAGCGCGCATCGTCATCTGACTCGCCGCGAGTTCAGCGACGGGCCGCGCGCCCGAGCACCGCAGAACAGTCGTCGCGCAGCGGCGACCGCCGAGGCGAAGCGACGCGCCCGGCCCGAACGCGCCTTTGCCGCCCCGCAACGAACCCCGCAACACGCTCGCCCAGCACCGCACGGCACTGCAACCGCCTGACCATGCGCTTCATCTTCAAAACCGACTACGCGCAAGACATCAAGCTCG
>JANLUW010000534.1:0-9331 GCA_031363645.1 Rhizobacter sp.
GAGATCGTCGCGGGCTTGAAGCGCGGCCTTTACGCCAGCAACTTCGGCGGCGGCCAGGTCGACATCACGAGCGGCAAATTCGTGTTCTCGGCGAGCGAAGCGTTTTGGGTCGAGAACGGCAAGATCCAGTACCCGGTGAAGGGCGCGACGATCATCGGCAACGGCCCCGATGCGCTCACGCGCGTCAGCATGATCGGCAACGACATGAAGCTCGACCCGGGCGTCGGCGTGTGCGGCAAGGAAGGTCAAAGCGTGCCGGTCGGCGTGGGCCAGCCGACGCTGCGGATCGACCGCTTGACGGTTGGCGGCACGGCGTGAGCGCAGGGCTCGCGGAGTGCCGTGATACATTCCTCCGAATGACATTCCTGGCCACTTATTTCGCGTATTTTTGGAGCTCCCACCGCCCTGCGGCCGGAGAAGCCAGCGCATACGCCGAGTAAAGCGCCAACGAATCTCCGAAAACCGCCGGGCTCACCCCCGGCGGTTTTTTTTCGGCCGCACGAACTCGAACTTTTTTCAGGAGCTACCGACATGCCCAACGCCACGAACACCGCACCCAGCGAGGGTTGGTATGCACACAGCGAACGCACCAGCCAGACCGACGACCAGCGGATCAAGGACGTGACGCCGCTGCCGCCGCCGGAGCACCTGATCCGCTTCTTTCCGATCGCCGGCACGTCCGCCGAAGCGCTGATCAGCGGCACGCGCCAGGCGATCCGCAACATCATGCAGAAGCGGGACGACCGGCTGCTCGTGGTCATGGGGCCGTGCTCGATCCACGACCCGGTCGCCGCGGTCGAATACGCAAGGGCGCTCAAGGTGCAGCGCGAAAAATACAAAGATACGCTCGAGATCGTGATGCGCGTCTACTTCGAAAAGCCGCGCACGACGGTCGGCTGGAAGGGCCTGATCAACGACCCGTACCTCGATGAAACCTACCGCATCGACGAAGGTTTGCGCATCGCGCGCCAACTGCTGCTGGAGATCAACCGGCTCGGCATGCCGGCCGGCAGCGAGTTTCTCGACGTGATCTCGCCGCAGTACATCGGTGACCTGATCTCGTGGGGCGCGATCGGCGCGCGCACGACCGAGAGCCAGGTGCACCGCGAGCTGGCTTCGGGCCTTTCGGCGCCGATCGGCTTCAAGAACGGCACCGACGGCAACATCAAAATCGCGATCGACGCGATCCAGGCGGCGGCGCGGCCGCATCACTTTTTGTCGGTGCACAAGAACGGGCAGGTCGCGATCGTCGAGACGCGTGGCAACGCCGATTGCCACGTCATCCTGCGTGGCGGCAAGGCGCCGAACTACGACGCGACGAGCGTGGCCGCAGCTTGCAAGGAGATCGAGGCCGCAAAGCTCGATTGCACGCTGATGGTCGACTGCAGCCATGCCAACAGCAGCAAGCAGCACGAGCGCCAGGTCGACGTGGCACGCGACGTGGCGGCGCAGATGAAGGCCGGCAGCCGCTGCATCTTCGGCGTCATGGTCGAGAGCCACTTGCACGCCGGTGCGCAGAAGTTCAGCGCCGGCACGGACGACCCGGCCGCGCTCGCTTATGGCCAGAGCATCACCGACGCCTGCATCGGCTGGGAGCACTCGCTCGAGGTGCTGGCGCTGTTGAGCGACGCGGTCGAAACGCGCGCGGCATTGAGCCACGCGACAACGTAAGCGGCGTAAGGGCGCGCAAGCCTGCTGGCGACTCGGCCCCGATGCGGGTCAAATCGCGGCTGGTTTTCACGCGCGGGACACATTGAATGCTGCATCACTTCGCTTGGCTGCGCCGCTGCGGCCTGATCGCGATCATGGCCCTCGCGGCGACGGCCTCACTGCAGGCCGTGGCCGGGCTGTCGGCGGTCGATCGTGAAGCGATCGAGGCGGCGTTCGCCCGTGCCGATGCGAACGGCGACGGCAAGTTGTCGCGTGACGAGGCGCAGCGATTCCCCGAGATTGCCGCCCGCTTCGACGAACTCGACCGCGACCACGACGGCTTTTTGTCGTTGATCGAGTTCTCGGTCGGCGCGACCCCGCCGGCGCGCTGATCGACTCGGCGCAACCAAGCCGGGCGCCGCTACGGCGTGGTGCCGTCTTGCTTCAGGCTTCGCAACCGCAGCGCGTTCGAGGCCGCCACGGGAGTCGTCGTGTTGGCTTTTGACAGCCACCCCAACGCTTCGCAGCGCAGTGCGGTGCGCTCGGCGGGCAGCAATTCCGCCAACAACATCAGCGCCTCGGCGGCGTTCAGTTCGGCCTCGCGCGCATGGCCCTCGCTCGCGACGAGCGTGCGCAGGGCTGCGACAGCATGCCGCGCTTGGGCCGCGGCCTGATCTCTGGCATGTGGTGTGCCGCCGAGCGCCGCAGACGAGCACGCGCGCCCCGCCCTGACCATCGCGCCGGTGCGGGCCGCATTGGTCCAAGCGCGTTCGTTGGCTGCGGTGCGCTCGGTCGCTTCCCAGTACGCCAGTGCCGTGTCGGATACCTGCAGGGCTTGGGCGTGCAGGCCCATGCCGGCGAGCGCGAAACCCTGCTGCGTGCCGAGTTGCGGCAACTGGCGTGCCCATTTGCTGGCAGGCCCTTCGTCGAGCGCGAGTTGCGCGCCGACGCGTCGTGCGAGCTCGACCGCCTCGAGCGCGGGCGCGAACTCGCCGCGCCGCAAATGCACCACGGCGAGGTGGCTGGCCTCGGTGGCGAGGCCGTCATTCCAGACCGAGGTGGCGGGGTCGTAGGCGACGGCGTCGCGCTTGAGTTGCAGCGTTTCCTTCGCGGCGGCCAAGGCCTGGTCGAGCTGCTCCATGCGCACATGCACCCGGGCGCGCGCGCCGACGACCACGCCGGTCTGGTTCAGCACATCGGCATACGACTTGGGTTCTTCGGGCCGGCCGGCCGGCGAGGTCGGGTCGTTCGAGCATTGGGCGCTGGTCGAACAGGGGGCGCAGCACCGCTTCGGCGTCGTCGAGTTTGCGCAGGGCTTCGGTGGGCGCGGTGTTGTCGCGCTGCGCAAGCTGTTCGAGCAACTGCGCTTCGAGAATCAGCATGGTGGCGCGCTGCGCGGGCACGCCAACGCGGCCCAGATCATCGGCATTCGAGAGGTCGGCCCGGGCCAGTACGGCAGCGCCGAGGTCGAGCTCGGCGATGCCTTCGCGGGGCTTGTCCTGCCCGCGCAGCACCTGTGAGCGGGTGCCATGGGCGCGTGCCGTCCACTGCGCTAGTTTCCAATCATCGCGACGCCGGGGCAGCAGGTCGGTTGCAATGGCGATGGCCTTGTCGGTGTTGATGCGTGCGGCCTCGGGCTTGCCGAGCGAGAGCGCCTGGTCGTTGCCTTGCAGCTCGGCGAGGCGCGCGTAGGTGGTGGCCACGTTGGCCAGCAGTGCCGGGTCACGGTCGGGCGAGCTGGCGAGGCGGTCGAGGCTGCGCAGCACGTTTTGCAGCATGTCTTCCTTGACCTTCATGCCGCCGGGCAGGTAACTCACCGCGTCGCCGAAACGGAACACGAGGTCGCGCGTGATGCTGCGAATGTCGGCGAGGCGGCGCTGTGCCTCGTCGCGCGCAACACGCGCCTCGTGCCCTTGCCAGGCAGCCACACCCAAGCTCGCGGCGAGCGTAAGCACGGCCGCGGCAGCGCCTGACACGGCGGCGGCGAGTGCGTCGACGCTCGCGTAGCGGCTCTCGACCGGCTTCTCGAGCGCCCTCATCAGGAGGTTGTCGAGGTCGCCCTCGAGCCGCTTGCGCGTGGCCAGCCAATGCGGGTCGGCGACGAGGTCGGCGGGCAGGCTGCTCGGCCGCGCCGGCACGTCTTCGAGGACGCTGCGTGCCGCCTCGGCCGGCTTGGTGGCGAGGCGGCCGGTCGGGCGCACATCGGTGAGCAACTGGTACAGCAGCACGCCCAGGCTGTAGAAGTCGGTCGCAGTCGTCACGGGTTCGCCGCGCACCCGCTCGGGGCTGGCGTAGTTCGGCCTGAAAGGGCGCGCCGTGCCGACGGTGGTGTCTGCATCGGTGCCGTCGAGCGGGTCGAGCGCCTTGGCGATGCCGAAGTCGAGCAGCTTCACTTGGGCCTCGGGTGTGACGAGCACGTTGCCGGGCTTGAGGTCGCGGTGCACGAGCAGGCTGCGGTGGGCGTACGCGACCGCGTCGGTGAGCTGCAGGAAAGAGGGCGATGCGCGCCTCCAGCGGGCGGCCTTGCGCGGCTTCGTCGATGGGCACGCCTTCCACGCACTCCATCATGAAGTAGGGCGGGCCCTCATCGGTGGCGCCGGCATCGAAGAGGCGCGCGATGTGCGGGTGGTTGAGGCGCGAGTGCCTGGCGTTCTTGCGCCAAGCGTTGCAGCACGGCCGCGCTGTCCATGCCGCGTTTGAGCAGCTTGTTGGCGGCGCGGCCTTCGAACGAGCCGTCGGCGCGGCGCGCTTCGAACACCTCGCCCATGCCGCCGCTGCCGAGCGGGCGCACGATTTTCCATTCGCCGATGCGTTGGCCGGTGCGCGCCGTAGCGGGTGCATCGTCATCGGCCAGCGGCTGCACCGCCGAGGCGGCCATGAAGTCGAGCGCCGCAGTGAGCGAGACGTTTGGCGTACCGCTTGACTCACTGTTCAGCGCGTCATGGTGGGCCAGCACCGTAGCCTGGGCTGTCGAAAAGGCTCACGGCGCGCGAAATATTTTCGCGCGCTCGGGGCGCACGGCGCAATGCGCGCGAACTACTCGGAGTCGCGCGCGAGTCGCGCGCTCTGCCAGTACACGTCGTCACCGCCGAGCCCGTCGAGGTTCGCGCGGTTGAGCACGCGGGCGAGCACGAACAGCAGGTCGCTGAGCCGGTTGAGGTAGTGGCGCGGTTCGGCGCGCACGGCGCCGGCTGCCTCCGCCGCGGTCAACGCGACCACCGCGCGCTCGGCGCGACGCGCGATCGTGCGGCCCACGTGGGCGAGCGCCGCGCTGCGCGTGCCGGCCGGCAAAATGAACTCTTTCAGCCTCGGCAGCGCCGCGTTGTAGTGCGCGAGCGCCTCGTCGAGCCGCAACACGGCCTCGGCCTTCAGCAGCTCGTAGCCCGGGATCGACAGCTCGCCGCCGAGGTTGAACAGCTCGTGCTGGATCACGCCGAGCAGCTCGCGCACGTCGTCGGGCAAGGGCTCGGCGAGCAGCACGCCGAGCTGCGAGTTGAGTTCGTCGACCTCGCCCATCGCGTGCACGCGCAGGTGGTCTTTGGGCACGCGGGTGCCGTCGCCGAGGCCTGTCGTGCCGTCGTCGCCGGTGCGGGTTGCAATTTGGGTGAGTCGATTGGCCATGGCAGGATGCTAGGGCATCGTCAGTCGTGCTGGCTTCGGTATTGGCACAATGTTCGACGGGCTGCCGTTGAGCGACCCTGGAGATCCGCCATGAACGCACCACTGCCTGCCCACTTGCTGCCCCGGCTTGAACCGCGCCCGGTGCCAGCCGCGATGCTCGACGCGCTGCGGGCGCAGTTCGGCACGCGCTGCTCGACCGCGCTCGCGGTGCGCGAGCAGCACGGCCGCGACGAGTCGCCGATCGACGCGCCGCCCCCCGAAGCGGTCGTCTACTGCGAAAGCACTGACGACGTGGCGGCGGTCGTGAGGCTTGCCGACCACTACGCAGTGCCGGTGATCCCGTTCGGCGTCGGCTCGTCGCTCGAAGGGCATTTGCTGGCGGTGCAGGGTGGCATCAGCATCGATTTGTCTCGCATGAACAAGATCGTTGCGATGCAGCCCGAAGACTTGACGGTGACGGTGCAGGCGGGCGTCACGCGCATGCAGCTGAACAACGAGATCCGCCACACGGGCCTGTTCTTCCCGATCGATCCGGGCGCGGATGCCAGCCTCGGCGGGATGAGCGCGACGCGCGCCAGCGGCACGAACGCGGTGCGCTACGGCACGATGCGTGAAAACGTACTGGGCTTGACGGTCGTCACCGCAAACGGCGAGACCATCCGCACCGGAACGCGTGCGCGCAAGTCATCGGCCGGCTACGACTTGACGCGGTTGATGGTCGGCAGCGAAGGCACGCTCGGCGTGATGACCGAGATCACGCTGCGGCTGTACCCGCTGCCCGAGGCCTTGCTGGCCGCGACCTGCACCTTCCCGAGCATCGACGCGGCGGTGCGCACGACGATCCAGATCATCCAGATGGGCATTCCGATCGCGCGCTGCGAGTTGCTCGATGTGCACGCGGTGCGCGCCGTGAACCGCCACGACAAACTCACGCTGACCGAAGCGCCAATGCTGCTGATGGAGTTCCACGGCAGTGTGGCAAGCGTGAAGGAACAGTCGGCGACCGTGCAAGACATCGCCGACGAGTTCGGCGGCGCCGGGTTCCAGTGGGCGACGACGCCCGAAGAGCGCACCAGGCTCTGGACGGCGCGCCACCACGCGTATTTCGCCGGCGCGCAGATGAAGCCGGGCTGCCGCACCGTGACCACCGACACCTGCGTGCCGATCTCGCGCCTGGCCGAGTGCGTGACGGCCGCGTCCGACGCCGCGACCGCCGCCGGCATGCAGCACTACATCGTCGGGCACGTGGGCGACGGCAACTTCCACATCGCGTACCTGGTCGATCCGAAGGTTCCGGCCGAGCGCGAATTGGCCGAGAAGCTGAACCTGGAGTTGGTGCAGCGTGCGATCGATGTGCAAGGCACCTGCAGCGGTGAGCACGGCATCGGGCTGCACAAGATGGGCTTCCTCGTCGACGAGGCGGGTGCTGGCGCGATCGAGATGATGCGCGCGGTCAAGCGTGCGCTCGACCCGAAGAACATCATGAATCCGGGGAAAATTTTCGCGCTTTAGTTTTGCGGTGCCGGTGCCGGCACCGACAAGGTCTGCTGGCTCGTACCCGAGCCGTCGACGCTTTCAAGGTAAACGCCGAAACCCCACAGCCGCGCCACGTGCTTGAGCACTTCTTGCGCGCCTTCGTGCAGCGGCCGGTTGTTGTGCCGCGTGTGCCGCAAGGTCAGTGAGCGGTCGCCGCGCAGGTTGACGTTCCAGACCTGGATGTCGGGTTCGCGCGAGCTGAGGTCGTATTGCTTGGCGAGCGCCTCGCGCAACCGCTTGAATCCCGACGGGTCGTGGATCGCCGAGACCTGCAGCTTCTCGGCCTTATCGTCGTCGAGGATCGCGAACAGCCGCAGGTCGCGCATCAGCTTGGGCGAGAGGTACTGGCCGACGAAGCTCTCATCCTTGAAGTTGCGCATCGCATGGTCGAGCGTTGGCAACCAGGGCTGGCCGGCGATGTTCGGGAACCACTCACGGTCCTCATCGGTCGGTTGCTCGCAAATGCGCTTGATGTCGGTGTACATCGCGAAGCCGAGCGCATACGGGTTGATGCCGCTGTAGGCACGGTGGCCGAGCGGCGGCTGGTACACCACGTTCGTGTGCGACTTGAGCCACTCGATCATCACGCCGTCTGTCAGGTACCCGTCGTCGTACATCGTGTTGAGCAGGTGGTGGTGCCAGAACGTGGCCCAACCTTCGTTCATCACCTGCGTTTGCCGCTGCGGGTAGAAATACTGCGCGATCTTGCGCACGATGCGCACGATCTCGCGCTGCCAGGGTTCGAGCAGCGGCGCGTTCTTTTCGATGAAGTACAGGATGTTTTCTTGCAGCTCGGCCGGAAAGCGTTTCGCATCGGTCGCTTCGCCGGGCTTCTCGGCCTTCTTCGGCAGCGTGCGCCAGATGTCGTTGACCTGCGACTGCGCGTGTTCGAGGCGGTCTTTGCGGCGCGCAAGTTCTTCGGCGAACGAGAGTTTGCTTGGCCGGCGATAGCGGTCGACGCCGTAGGTCTGCAGCGCGTGGCAACTGTCGAGCAATTCTTCGACCGGCCCGAGGCCGTGCTTCTCTTCGCACTCGGCGATGTAGTTCTTCGAGTAGACGAGGTAGTCGATGATCGACGACGCATCGGTCCAGAGCTTGAACAGGTAATTGCCCTTGAAGAAGCTGTTGTGGCCGTAAGCGGCATGCGCGATCACGAGCGCCTGCATGGCGGTCGTGTTCTCCTCCATCAGGTAGCTGATGCAGGGGTCGGAGTTGATGACGATCTCGTAGGCCAGGCCCATGTGACCACGCTTGTAGTTCTTCTCGTTCGAGATGAATTCCTTGCCGTAGCTCCAATGGCGGTAGTTCACCGGCATGCCCACCGAGGCGTAGGCGTCCATCATCTGCTCGGCCGTGATGATCTCGAGCTGGTTCGCGTAGGTGTCGAGGCCGAAGCGCTGCGCGGTCGCGCGAATCGCCTCGTGGTACTGCTCGATCAGCTCGAAGGTCCAGTCGCTCGGGTCGGGCAGTGGCGCCGCCGGGCGCGGGCCAGGCGGGCGCGCCCACTGCAGCGGTCCGGCCTCGGCCTTGCGCCGATCGTGAGGGTACGGCGCGGGCGCCGCGACCGTCACTCGCCGTTCGCCAGGGAAGCCGCTCATGGTGTCTCCTTGTTCAAGATGTGACTCCTTCCTTCTTGAACAACTCGCGGAACACCGGGTAGATCTGCGAGGCCTGCGTGACCTTGCGCATCGCGAACGCCGGATGCGTTTCTTGCAGCCGCGAATATTCTTCCCAGAGGTTTTGCTCTTCTTCGGCCACCTGCACATAGGCGAAGTAGCGGCACACCGGCAGCAGGCTGTCGGTCAGCAACTCGCGGCAGCGGCCACTGTCGTGGTGCCAGTTGTCGCCGTCGCTTGCTTGCGCGCCGTAGATGTTCCATTCGGCCGGGGAGTAGCGCGCCTTGATGATCTCGTCCATCAACACGAGCGCGCTCGACACCACCGTGCCGCCGGTCTCGCGGGCGTGAAAGAAGTTTTCTTCGTCGACCTCTTGCGCCTGCTTGTGGTGGCGAATGAAGACGAGCTCGATCTTGTCGTAATGGCGGGTAAGAAAAAGATAGAGCAGGATAAAGAAGCGCTTCGACAACTCCTTGCGCGCTTCGTCCATCGAGCCCGACACATCCATCATGCAGAACATCACCGCCTTGGTGGTGGGCACCGGCACCCGCACGCGGCTGCGAAAGCGCAGGTCGATCGGGTCGAGGTACGGAATGCGCGCGAGGCGGTTCTTCAACGTGTCGATGCGCAGTTGCAGGTCGTCGCGGTGCGCGTCGCGCAACGCGCCCGCGGGTTCGGCGAGCACCGCGACGAGTTGTTCTTCGAGCTCGCGCAGTTCCCCGCGTGAACTCGCGCCGATCGCGAGCCGCCGGCCGATCGCGCCGCGCATCGATCGCACCACGCTCAGGTTACTCGGCGTGCCGTCGCTGACGAAGCCGGCGCGGTGGCTTTTGAATTCGGGTGTTTCGGCGAGCTGCGTTTGGGTCATGCGTGGCAGCGCGAGGTCGTCGAAGAAGATCTGCATGAAC
>JANLUW010000535.1:0-25823 GCA_031363645.1 Rhizobacter sp.
GCATCAAGAACCCGATCTTCAAGCCCAGCCCGATCACGCCGAACTACAACGACTACCTGATCTTCGAAGGCATCTCGGTCGACGAAAGCGGCAAGCAGTACTACCTCGACGTCAACGTCGCCTACCGACAGGCGTGCCTGAACGCGATCGAGTATCTAAAGAAGTTTGGCTACTCGGGCGCGCAGGCCTACTCGATCCTCGGCACGGCGCCGGTGCAGGGCCACATCAGCGGCGTGGTGGATGTGCCGAACGCCTGCGCAACGCTGTGGCTGCCGACCCAGATTTTCGACTTCGACATCAACCCGAACGCGAGCGGGCCGACGAAGTTCCTCGACGGCTCGGTCGTGATGCCGCTGTCGCAAGACGTCGTCTGATCGGAGCGCCCCCATGCCGACCTACGACTACGCTTGCGCCGGCTGCGGCGGCTTCGACGCGATCCGCTCGGTTAGCACACGCGACGAGCCCGCCGCCTGTCCTGGCTGCGGCGCGGTGGCGCCGCGCGTCTTCGTCACCGCGCCGCAATTGGCGCTGATGGACGGCGGCACGCGCAGCGCGCTCGCCACCAACGAACGCGCCCGCCACGAACCGAAGAGCTCGCGTGAATACGCACGCCTCAAGCATCCAGCCGGTTGCGGATGCTGCGGCACCGTCAAACGGGGCGCGACGCTCACCGGCGCAAACGGCAACAAGGCCTTTCCGAGCAAGCGCCCCTGGATGATCAGCCACTGACGGCCGCCATCCGAACCCTTCACGAAACCAGGAGACCTCGAATGCATCACGGTGACATATCAAGCAGCAAGGACACGGTCGGCGTGGCAGTAGTCAACTACAAGATGCCGCGCCTGCACAGCAAGGCAGAAGTGCTCGCCAACGCGAAGAACATCGCCAGCATGGTGGTGGGCATGAAGCAGGGCCTGCCGGGGATGGACCTGGTGATCTTCCCCGAGTACAGCACCCACGGGATCATGTACGACTCGAAGGAGATGTACGAAAACGCCGCCACGGTGCCCGGCTTCGAGACCGAGATCTTCGCCGAGGCCTGCCGCAAGGCGAAGGTATGGGGCGTGTTCTCGCTGACCGGCGAGCGCCACGAGGAGCACCCGAACAAGGCGCCGTACAACACGTTGATCCTGATGAACGACCAGGGCGAGATCGTCCAGAAGTACCGCAAGATCATGCCTTGGGTGCCGATCGAGGGCTGGTACCCGGGCAACTGCACCTACGTGTCCGACGGACCGAAGGGCATGAAGGTCAGCTTGATCATCTGCGACGACGGCAACTACCCCGAGATTTGGCGCGACTGCGCGATGAAGGGCGCCGAACTGATCGTGCGCTGCCAAGGCTACATGTACCCGGCCAAGGAGCAGCAGATCATGATCTCCAAGGCGATGGCCTTCGCCAACAACACCTATGTGGCGGTGGCGAACGCGGCCGGCTTCGACGGCGTGTACTCGTACTTCGGCCACAGCGCGATCATCGGCTTCGACGGCCGCACGCTCGGCGAATGCGGCGAAGAAGACATGGGCGTGCAGTACGCGGCGCTGTCCAAGCACCTGATTCGCGACTTCCGCAAGAACGGGCAGAGCGAGAACCACCTGTTCAAGCTGCTGCACCGCGGCTACACCGGCCTCATCAACTCGCGCGAGGGCGACCACGGCGTGGCGGCATGCCCGTACGACTTCTACAGCGACTGGATCAAGGATCCGGAAGCGATGCGCAAGCGCGTCGAAGCCTTCACGCGCGACACCGTCGGCACCGACGAAGCGCCGATCGAGGGCATCCCGAACGCGTCGACGGTCGGTCACCGCTGACGACATCCATCGCGGCATGCGCAGCACCCGGCGTCACCGCTTTGACGCACCGACTGGGCGGGCGGCGCACTGCGCCGTCGGCCATTGATTCACACAGCAAACAGCACAGGAGTAACGCTCGATGGTCACAAAGCCGCAAGAACACGAAGTCCTCGGCGAGGAATATGAACACGAGCCGGTGCCGCCGAAGGCGCGCCGCAGCACCTTCTCGGTCTCGATGGTGTGGCTCGGCTTCCCGATGATCATTACCGGCGCGATGACCGGCTCAATCCTGGTGGCCGGCATGGGCTTCAAGTCGGCCCTGATCGCGATGGTCCTCGGCAACCTGCTGATGTTTGCCTACGTCGGCGCGCTGGGCACGCTCGGCACCGCGCGCGGGTTCAACTTCGCTCTGCTGGCCAGCGCCACCTTCGGTCGCAAGGGCTACGTGTTTGCGTCCGGCCTGCTCTCGACGCTGCTGCTCGGCTGGTACGCGGTGCAAACCGGCATCACCGGCAACCTGATCCACACCGCGTTCAACCTGAACTACCTCACGATGACGGTGATCGCCGGTGCGCTGTACCTCCTGATAACCTACGTCGGCATCCGCGGGCTGCACTGGATCGGCATCGTCTCGGTGCCGCTGTTCGTGGTGCTCGGCGGCTGGGTCGCGCTCGACTCGGCGGCCATCGCCGGTTGGCCGAACGTGCTGGCCTATGCAGGCACCAAGCCCGACATGCCGATGGCCTTCGGCATTGGCCTCACGATCGTCATCACGCTGTTTGTCGATGCGGGCACCGTGACCGCCGACTTCAACCGCTGGGCCGCCGACACGCGCAGTTCGCTGATCGCCACCGCGTGCGCTTTTCCGTTCGCGAACCTGGTGGCAATGCTCGTCGGCGGTGTAATGACCGCCGCGCTGGCGCTGCCGAATCCGCAGCCGTTCGGGCTCGACAACATGTTCGGTTACCTGCTCGCACAGAAGACGCCGTGGCTGTCGGTGGTCGCCTTCGTTTTCCTGTTCTGCAACCTCGGTTCGGTGTGCGCGCACTGCCTGTACAACTCGGCGGTTGGCTGGTCGCGCATCGGCCGCGGGCGGATGCGGTTGTTTGCGGTCGGCCTGGCCGCGGTGGGCATCGTGATCGCAGCGGCCAATGTGTGGGCGCTGTTCATCCCCTGGCTCTCGCTGCTGGGCATCCTGGTGCCGCCGATCGGCGCGGTGATGATCGCGGACCTGTACTTCGTGCGGCCGGGCGCCGGGATCGCTGCCGATTGGCGACCAAAGGCGTTCATGGCCTGGGTGTTCGGCTCGCTGGTCGCCTATGGCGTCGAGACCTTCGCACCGCAGTTCTCCACTGCCGTCTCAGCGTTTGTCGCCGCTGGCATCTGCTACTTCGCGCTCGGCGCCGGCCGGGAACCCGTCGCACGCTCGGCCGCGGTCAAGGCCTAGTCGCCCTACTACTTTGAATGACACCATGGATTACGAAATCTTCGACCTCGGCGACGTCAAGCTGCAGCGTGGCGCGACGCTGCGCAGTGCCAGGCTGGCCTACAAGACATACGGCACGCTGAACGCCAACAAGAGCAACGTCATCGTCTACCCGACCTGGTACTCCGGCCAGCACCCGGACAACGAGTGGCTGATCGGCCCCGGCATGGCGCTGGACCCGGCCCAATACTTCATCATCGTGCCCAACATGCTCGGCAACGGCCTGTCATCGTCGCCGAGCAACACACCCGAGCCGTACGACCGCGCGCGCTTCCCCAACGTCACGCTGTACGACAACGTCACGCTGCAGCATCGGCTCGTGACCGAGAAGTTCGGCATCACAAAAGTGAAGCTGGTGGTCGGCTGGTCGATGGGGGCGCAGCAGACCAACCAGTGGGGCTGTCTGTACCCTGAGATGGTCGAGCGCATCGCACCCTTCTGCGGATCGGCGAAGACCGCGCCGCACAACTTCGTTTTCCTCGAGGGCGTGAAGGCCGCGCTGACGAACGACGTGGCCTGGAACAACGGCTGGTACGACAAGCCGCCGACCAAGGGCTTGCGCGGCGTGGGCCGCGTGTATGCAGGCTGGGGGCTTTCACAACCCTTCTACATGCAGGAGCTGTGGCGCAGCCTTGGCTACAGCTCGCTCGAAGACTTTCTCGTCGCATTCTGGGAAGGTTTCTTCCTGCCCAAGGACGCGAACAACCTGCTTGCGATGCTGTGGTCATGGCAGCACGGTGATATCAGCGACAACCCGGTATTCCAGGGCGACTTCAAGAAGGCGCTCGGCGCGATCAAGGCGCGCGCCGTCGTGATGCCGGGCGAGATGGACCTGTACTTCCCGGTCGTCGACAACGAAGTCGAGGTCTCGCACATGCCGAACGCGGTCTGCAGGCCGATCCCGGGCGTGTGGGGCCACTTCGCCGGCGGCGGCGCGAACCCCGTGGACACGAAATTCATCGATGACCAACTCAAGGAACTGCTGGCCCACTGAAGCCGTGCCAGCGAACCCACCATGACACCGGAATCGCACCACCCCCTGGCGGCCTACCGCGTGCTGCGCGAGCCGCACTACCAGCCCGGCGGTGATGAGCTGGAGCTGTTCGAGGCTGCGCACGCGCGCCGCCTGCCGCTGGTTTTGAAAGGGCCCACCGGTAGCGGCAAGACCCGCTTCGTCGAGCACGTCGCGTGGAGGCTTGAGAGACCTCTGGTCACGGTCGCCTGCCACGAAGAGCTGACCGCGGGCGACTTGGTCGGTCGCTGGTTGCTCGACAGCGATGGCACACGTTGGCAGGATGGACCGCTGACCCAGGCGGTGCGGCACGGTGGCCTGTGCTATCTCGACGAGCTGATCGAGGCAAGAGCCGACACGCTCGTTGTCATCCACCCTCTCACCGACACGCGCCGGCAGCTGCCGCTGGCCCAGCGCAACGAGTTGCTGCACGCGCATCCGGACTTTCAGCTTGTCGTCTCGTACAACCCTTCGTCCTCGGCGCGCGAGATGAAGGCGTCGACTCGCCAGCGGTTTTGCGCAATCGAGTTCGGCTACCCGAACCCCGAGCGAGAGGCCGGCATCGTCGCGAAGGAAGCGGGGCTGGACCTCTCGCGCGCCGCCGCGATCGTCGCCTTCGGTCTGCGGACCCGGAGGCTGGAGGGTTTCGGCCTCGACGAGGGCGCGTCCACCCGCATGCTGGTGCATGCCGCACTGCTGACGGCGCATGGGCTCGCGATCACCAAGGCGTGCCAGCTCGCGATCGTGGATGCACTCAGCGACGACGCCGATATTCGCGTGGCGCTGCGCTCGGCGCTCGACGCGGCCTTCTGACCCGCGTACACAGACCCGAATGAACGCGCCGCTGACCCACTGGTTGCGCCTGCTCTGGGGCCTCACGCCACCGCTCGCCTTCGACAGCGAATGCGCGTACATCGCCGGCGGCGCTATCCACCTGCCAGCGCGCACACCATGGCAACACCAGACCGCCGCCACAGCACACGCGGCGGCACACCTCGTCTATTCACCGCCGCGCTTCGACGGCGCCGGGTTGGGGCCGATCGCGCGCACCCTGGTGGCGCTGCTCGAGGACGCTCGCGTCGAGGCGCTTGCCGTGCGCGAGCTGCCCGGCCTGGCCCGCTTGTGGCGGCCGCTGCATACCGCCACACCCGACGCCGGGGTCGGATTCGAGGGACTCGCGATGCGCCTCGCGCGCAGCCTGTGCGATCCGGCCTACGACGACCCTGACCCGTGGGTGCGCAAGGGCCGTGATCTGTGCTTTCTTGACCTGACTCTCGGCGTCTGCGCGTTGCGCACCCCGACCGAAGTGCGCGAGGTAGCGACCCGTCTCGGTCACGACATCGGGCAGATGCGGCTGCCCTTCAACGGTAAGGCCGTGCTGCCCTTGCCCGCCTACCGCGACGACAACCGCTGGATGTGGGTTGCTGACGTGCTGATGAACGCAACACCGCATTCGCTCGGCTCGGCCGAGCCGGATCCGAACAAGCCCGACGAATCGCCCGTCGACGACCCGATCGTCACCTGGCACCCGGAGTGGGACCGGCTCATCGCCCGGCTGCGACCGAACTGGTGCCGCGTCGTCGAGACCGATGCACCTGGCGCCGCGTCCCTCGCTATCGCCGACACCACGCGGGCGGCCGCCCGGCAGCTACACGGACCGGTGCACGAGTTGGCGTGCCGCGCTGCGCGGCCCGGTTGCGGCGACACCGGCGACGCCTTCGACCTCGATGCACTGGTGCACTGGCAGCTTGGCCATCGCCTGCGCCGGCCAACGTCGCCCCGCGTCTACCGAGAGACTCGCAACGTGGCTGCGCGCACGGCGCTGTGGTTGTTGATCGATCACTCGGCATCGACCGCGACCACCGCGCGTTCTGTCGACGGTGGTGCGCTGAATCTGGCCGCGCAAACGGCGCTCGCGCTCGGGCTCGCGTTGAAGGCCCGTGGTGTCACGTTTGGCATCGCGGCCTTCTGCTCGAACGGGCGGCATGCGGTGCGTTGGAAGATCATGAAGTCGTTCACCCAGCCGGTGGACGAAGCGTTGACCGGCCGATTGCAGGCCCTGCGACCCGAGGGCTCGACGCGGCTGGGCGCTGTGCTGCGCCACGCGACCAAGCGGCTGGCCGCTCAGCGCGGCGCGCAGCGCTGGGTGGTCCTTCTGTCTGACGGCAGCCCGCACGACATCGATGTCCACGACCCGGCGTACTTGATCGACGATGCCCGGCACGCTCTGGCTGCTGCCCGCCGTCAAGGGATACGAACGGGTTGCCTGGTTTTCGAGCCCGACGCGAGCCGCGACGCCGTGCGGACCTTGGGAGGCAACGCCGCGAAACGAGTTCATGGCTTAAAAGATTTACCGAATGCGCTTCGACGGCTACTCAACTGATACTGCCGGCAGGAAGGCCGATGGCAAGCGTTCGAACCCTGTCTGCTTTGGAGCGTCGAGTTTGCGGAAACGGAGGTCTGCAATGGGTCGAAAGCACGCGTCGGCCACAGTCAATGCACAGACGCGGCGCCAGACCGCCTACTGCAACCCTAACGTCTGCTGCAAGAACATCACCGTCGCGTAGAACTGGAAGTCGGCGTTCTCGCGCCGCGCGAAGCCGTGGCCTTCGTTCTCGCCGCGCAGGTACCAGACCGGTGAGCCGTTCGCGCGCACCTTCGCGACCATCTGCTCGGCCTCGGTGAAGGGCACGCGCGGGTCGTTCTTGCCTTGCACGACGAACAGCGGCTTCTTGATGTTGCCGGCATTTGTCAGCGGCGAGATTTTCTCGAGGTGGGCGCGCATCGCTGGCTCGCGCTCGTCACCGTACTCGACGCGCCGCAGGTCGCGTCGGTAGCTCTCGGTGTTCTGCATAAAGGTCAGGAAGTTCGAGATGCCGACGATGTCGATCGCGCTGGCGATGCGCTCGGAATATGTCGTCGCGACCGCCAAGCTCATGTAGCCGCCGTAGCTGCCGCCGGTGACGGCGACACGCGAGGCATCGAGTTCGGGCTGCTTGGCGATCCAGTCGAGCAGGCTGCCGATGTCCTTGACCGAATCTTCGCGCTTGAAGCCGTCATCGAGTGAGAGAAAGGTCTTGCCGTAGCCGCTCGAGCCGCGCACGTTCGGCTGTATCACGGCGATGCCGAGCTCGTTGACGTAGTAGTTCGTGCGGCCCAAGAAACCGAAGGTGGCCTGGCCTTCGGGCCCGCCGTGGATCGCGATCAGCACCGGTCGTTTGCCGGTGAAGCGCGCGGGCGGCAGGTTGACGATGCCCGAGATCGTGCGGCCATCGAAGCTCTTCCAACGCACGATTTGCTGGTCGGTGAAGCTGGCGGTGTCGACGCCGGGCGCGGCAGCAGCGCGCGTCCATTGTTCGACCGCGCCGGTCGCGGGGTTCATCGACCAAACCTGGCTCGGGCCTTGTGCGCTGTCGAGCGAGAACTCGAGGTCGGCCAGCTTCGCGTGGAAGTGGGTCGAACCGATGCTGCCGGCCGGCACCTTCGGCACGGCGAGCGGCTTGAACGTGCGCGCATCGAACAGCCGCAGTTCATCGCGACCGTCGACGTTGGCTTGCGCAGCGACCAGCGTGCCGAGCGCGTTGCCGGTCGGGCCGCTGATGTCCCACGGGGTACCGTGCGTGATCGGCGTGATGCGGCGCTGCGCGAACGAATAAACCATCAGTTCGCGGAATTCGCCGCCGCGATCGCTGAGCAAGAACAGGCCGCTGTCATCGCGCTTGAACTCACCGGCGAACCAGCTCGCTTTTTGGGCAACGGCGCCGCCGCCGCGAGGCGCCGGCAACAGTTGTGTCAGCTGGCGGCTCACGATATCGAGCATCCAGACCTGCGACTCGCTGGCCGAGAGGTAACGCGTGAGCGCGACGCGCTTATCGCTCCAAGAGACGCTGCCCACGCCCCAGCCGCCACCGGGCAATTCGGCCAGCTTGACGCCGACTTGCGGCTGCAGTGGGTCGATCAGGCGCAGGCTCTGCGTGATCGAGGCGCGCGAGCCGCCTTCGGCAGTGCGGTCGAGCGGGGTCGATAGCGTCAGCATGCGGGCACTCTTGTGGAGCCAGCCTTCCATGCTGTGGCGCTCGGGCGTGTCGGTCAGCAGCGTGACTTCTTTGCCGGGCAGGTCGAGCCGATAGAGCTTGTCTTGTTCGTTGCCGCCGCTCCCGCGCGCGAACACGATGTATTTGCCGTCGCGCGGCTCGTAGCTCGCCTCGCGCACCGGGTCGGTCGTGTCGGTGAGTTGCTCGGGCTCGACCATCGGCGCGCCGATGCGGAAGAGCTGCGGTGTGCTCGCGCCGGCCTTCAGGTGCGAGACCAGCATCTCGCGGCGCGTAGGGTGCCAGTTGACGAATGCGTGGCCGCGAAAGTCGGTGTACTTCGCGACCTGCTCGGCAAGGCTCGTCGGGATCGGCGGTATGCCTTGCGCGACGAGGTTGGCGTTGGGCACGATCGTCGTTGGTGATGATGCACCCGGCGTGCCTCCCGGTGCTGCCGCGGTTGTCGACGGTGGCGTGCTGCAGGCGATCAGCAGCGAAGCGAGTGCGGTCAGCGTGGCCGCGGAGGCGAAGTGTTTCATTCGGAGGTGCGCGGCTCGTGACCGCGGGGCAGGTGGGTGAGGCGCGATTGTGCCGAGTGCGCGCCGACCGAGCTGCGAGCCGATCAGGTGTCGCGCACGTCGGCCACCGCGCTGGCGCCGAAATCGTCGCGTGCCAGGTAGGCCAGCACGCGGGCCGCGGCGTCGGGGGCCGAGCTCAGCTGGCCTTTTTCTTTCATGCCGATGAAGTTGGCTTTCTCGGGGAAGCCCGCCGACTCGCCCGCGCGCAGGTGCACTTGCATGTCGGTATCGATCACGCCGGGTGCGAGCGAGACCAGCTTCGCGCCGTTGGGCCGCATCGCTTCATCGAGCGCCATCGCGCGGGTAAGGTGGTCCAGGCCGGCCTTCGTGGCGCAATACGAAGCTTGGCCGGCCATCGCGCGGCGCCCGAGGCCCGATGAAATGTTGAGCACGCGCTTGTCGGCGGCCCAAGAGCGCGTGGCGCGCAAGAAGGCCGCGCTCAACAGCAGCGGCGCCTCGAGGCCGACGCGCAGCGCTGAGGCCAGCTCGCCATCGCCGCAGTCGTCGATCGGGCCGATGCGGGTCAGCGCCGCGGCGTTGTTGATCAACGCGGCAAATTCGAACGATGCGCCGTCGAGGCTCGCGAGCCAGGCCTGCAGTTTCAGAGCGGCTTCGCTCGGCTGCGAAAGGTCGAGCGACCATTGCTCGCACGCCGCACTCGCTGCTTCAGCCTTCGCGGACAGCGCATCGTTGCGCAGGCGCGAGATGCACAACAGCACATGATCGGGCGCCAACAGCTGCTCGGCCATCGCCGCGCCCATGCCGCGAGAGGCGCCGGTGATGACGAACAGCTTCTTCGCCATCGCGGCAGGTCAGGCTGCCTGAGCTTGCTGAATCCCTGCGATCGCCCACTCGCGGCTGCCGTCGGCCGGTTTCACCAAATGCCAGACTTCGTCGAACGGTGCAGCTGCGCCATCCTTGTCTTCGCGGATCAGGCCATGGAAGCGCACGCTGACGATCTGGCGCTCGGCTTCGCTGACGACATCGAGCACTTCGGCATCGATGCGAACCACGTCGGTCGTTTGCGCTGCGCTGCCACGCTCCTGCAACTCGAGCTTGACCGAAGCGAACATTTCGGGCGTGGTGAATGCGCGCAAGTCGTTCAGGTCGGCCGTGTCGTTCGCGGCTTGCATGCGAATGAAGATCATCTTCGCGATGCGCTCGAAACCGGGAGCATCGAAGCCGGCGGGCAGCGTGGCTGCGGCGGTTGCTGTGGTCGCGACTGCGGCAGCCGGCAGCAGTGCTACACCGGCGGTACCGGCGGCAGGTTGCGACCACGGTGATGCGTTGTTCAGCGGCTTCGGCGCATCGGCCGACGCGCGGTTGAATTGCATGCCGTTGGGCGTGGCCATCGCCGGCCCGTTGTTGCGCCCGAAGCGATTCATCAGGAAACGGATCGCAAAAAACGCGGCCGCTGCGATCAGCACCATCGTCAGGATGTTGCCCATCCCGGCGCCCATGCCGAGGTGACTCATCAGCGCGGCGATGCCCAACCCTGCGGCGAGGCCGGCGAGCGGGCCCATCCACGAGCGCTTGGGCGCAGCGGCTGCGGCCGCGCCTGCCATGGCGGGCGTGGTCGGTGCGGCTTGCGCGGGCTGTGCCGGGGTGGCGGGCGCTGGTGGGCGCGCGGGCACGCTGCGCTGCATGCCGGACGACGAGCCGCCGCCCATGCGCTTGGCTTCGGCCTCGAACGGCGCGACCACGCCGGCGGACATCACGGCGAACGAGAGGGCAAGGATCAGGGATTTCATCGGTCGGTTCCTTCTGGTTGCAAGTCGGTTGGCAGGGCATTGAACACCGAGGGCGCCCGAATCATACGAGGCCCGAATGACCCTGTTGACTTCTCTTCACGCGGGCCTTTAGCTCGACTTTCTGCATCTGTGGCTTCGTTGCGAAAACACAAGCCGCTGCGCCGCGCCGATTGACGCACGCCACGGCCGCGCGCAACCTGCGCCCCTTGCGCAGGCACCCGGCCTCGCGCCCGATTCTCAGGAGGTGCCGCCATGAATCCATCGAGCATTGCCCGCTTCCTTTCGTCGGCCGCTGCCTGACTTGCGCTGCACTCACCTTCGAGTTTTCGCACACGCCCACTCGGGTCTGACCTTCGCGCCACGCGCGACCGACGTTTCCACTCCGCTTACCTGTGCACGCGCTTGCGTTCGCGAGGTCGATTCGCGTGTGCCGTTCGCGGCGCGCGCTGCGAGATACGAAAGTCCAGACCCCACCATGATCGACATTCACCACGAGCGCCTGCGCACGCTGGACCTAACACCTGCACTGGCCGATCGCGCGGCCCGTGCGGCGACCGAACACGCCGCCGCGTCGCCCGATTCACCACCGCTCGAACTGCTGCGCCTGACCGAAGTGCACCGCGATGCCGTGCGCCTGCACGACGGCGCCGACGAGTTGACCGCACGCGTGCTGCCACGCCTGACCCGCGCACTCGCCGCCGAGGGCGCGATGCTCGCCGTCGGTGACTGGCTGCTGGCCGCGACCGATGCGCACGGCCAGATCTGGGTTCATGCACGCGTGCCGCCGCGCACTCACATCAACCGGCGCGATGCCGACGGCCGGCGCCACACGGTCGTCGCCAACGTCGACACCGTGCTGCTGGTGATGGGCCTCGACGATGACTTCAACCCGCGCCGGCTCGAGCGTTACCTCGCGCTCGTGCAAGCGAGCGCGAACGGAGGCGGGATCAGCGCCATCGCGCCCGCCGTCGTGCTCACCAAAGCCGACGTGATCGCGAAAGTGCCCGGCCTGCTCGCCGAGCGCATCGAGGCCTTGTGCGGTCGCGTGCCGGCGAGCATCGATCTGTTTGCGATCGACGGCACCGACCCGCACACGGTGCAGCAGCTTCAGGCCTGCCTCGGCGCCGGTCAGACGCTGGTCGTACTCGGCTCGTCGGGCGCGGGCAAGTCGACGTTGACGAACACGCTGCTCGGTCGCGCCACGCAAGACACCGGCGCGGTGCGCGCGCACGACAGCCGCGGCAAGCACACGACCACCTCGCGCTCGCTGCACCGCCTGCCAGGCGGCGCTTGCATCATCGACACGCCGGGGCTGCGCGCACTCCGCCCCGATGTCGACGAGGCGACGCTCGCGGCCGCCTTTGGCGACATCGAAACGCTCGCGGGGCAATGCCGTTTTCGCGACTGCAGGCATGTCGACGAACCCGGCTGCGCCGTGCGCGCAGGCGTGCCGGCCGACCGCGTCAAAAATTATCACAAGCTCTTGCGCGAGGCGCGCCGCGACACCATGAGCGTGCTCGAACGCCAGCAGCAAGTGGCGGTGTGGAAGGCGCGGGGGCGGGCCGGGCGCGATCGGTTGAAGCACAAGCGCGACGAGGCTTGATCGGCTCAGAACGGCGCCGCGGATTCGACCGCGATCGGCTCGCCGATGCTCGGGTGCACGAAGCTCAGCGACGACGCATGCAGCAGCAACCGATCGGCCCGCGCGAGCATGTGCGGCGGCGCATACAGCGCATCGCCGAGGATCGGGTGGCCGATCGCGAGCAGGTGCACGCGCAACTGGTGCGCGCGGCCGGTCACGGGCTCGAGTTCGAGCCGCGACGCGTTGCGCGCGGCGTCGAACGCGAGCACGCGCCAGCGCGTCAGCGACGGTTTGCCGGCCGCGCGGTCGACCTTCTGCTTTGGGCGATTCGGCCAGTCGGCGGCGAGTGGCAGGTCGATCTCGCCGCGCTCCGAATCGAGTTCGCCATGCACGACGGCGACATAACGCTTGTGCACCTCGCGCGCCGCGAATGCCGCACTCAGCACGCGCTGCGCCGCAGCGCCGCGGGCGAACAACATCAGCCCCGAGGTCGACATGTCGAGCCGGTGCACGACCAGCGCATCGGCGAACGCTGTCTGCACGTGCGCGATCAGGCAATCCTGGCCACGTTCACCGCGGCCCGGCACCGAGAGCAGGCCGCTCGGCTTGATCGCGACGAGGCAATGCGCGTCGACATGCACGAGCTCGAAGCCGCTTGTCATCGGCGTGGCGCCGTCAATGCGTCCCGGTTCGCGAGCGGCGGGAAGAGCCTGAACCACAGCCCCGCAACGAGCAGTGTGCCGAGCCCGCCGAGTACCACTGAGCCGACCGGCCCGAGCAGCGCGGCCGTCGCGCCCGACTCGAACTCGCCGAGCTGGTTCGAGGCGCCGATGAACACCGAGTTGACTGCGCTGACGCGCCCGCGCATGTCGTCGGGCGTGTCGAGTTGCACCAGCGACTGGCGGATCACGACGCTGACCATGTCGCCCGCGCCGGCCACGGTCAAGGCGATCAGCGAAACGAGGAACGAAGTCGAGAAGCCGAAGGCGATCGTTGCGACACCGTAGACCGCGACGGCACCGAGCAGCACGCGTCCGGCATGGCGCGTGATCGGGAATCGCGTCAACAGCAGCGACAGCACGATCGCGCCGACGGCAGGCGCCGCGCGCAGCAGCCCGAGGCCCCACGGCCCGGTGTGCAGAATGTCTTTCGCGAAGATCGGCAGCAGCGCGGTCGCGCCGCCGAGCAGCACCGCGAACAGGTCGAGCGAGATCGCGCCGAGCACGACCGGCCGGTGACGCACGAAGCGCACGCCGGCGAGCAACGTGTCGAGGTTCATGTTGCGCGCGGCCGCCTTCACATGAGCGTAGCGAACGCCCGCGGCAAGCAAGCCCGCGAGCGCGAACAGGAGCGCGCAAACGCCGTACACCGCCTGCGGCCCGGCCACGTAGATGAAGCCGCCGAGCGCCGGCCCGGCGACGATCGCGCCCTGCGAACCCATCGAGGCGAAGGCGAGCGCGCGCGGCAGTACCTCGGACGGCACGAGCGCAGGCGTCAGCGCTTGCTGCGCCGGCATCTGGAACGCCTTCACCAAACCGAGCAGCACCGACATCACGAACAGCAAGTCGCGGCTGGCCGCGTGCAGGTGCGCGCTCGCCGCGAGCAACAGCGCGATGGCCGTCTGCGCCAGCATGCACAGGCCGACGATGCGCGCACGGTGGTAGCGGTCGACCACGTGGCCGGCGACCAGCACCAGCAGCAGCGCGGGCAGGAACTGGAGCAGCCCGACGAGGCCGAGAGCCCAAGCGCTGCCGGTCAGGTCGTACATCTGCCAGCCGATGGCGACCATCAACATCTGGTTCGCGCTGGTGCTCGCGAGGCGCGAGTACCAGAGGCGCATGAAGGCGCGGAAGCCGAAGAGGGGAGCCGTCGAGGTGTCAGTCACCGACGACTCGATTGGCAGGTACAGAAAGTCTCATGACTGGAGGCCGCGTCGGGCACTGCGTCGAAGAAAGGCCGATCGACTCAGCGAGTAAGAGCTTTTCGATTGCCGACCCCACCGTTCGCACTGAGCCCTTCGACGAGGCTCAGGACAGGCCTGTCGAAGTGCCTGCATACCCTGTGGCGTGGCTTCGACAAGCCTGTCCTGAGCTTGTCGAAGTGGCTCAGCCCGAACGGATCTTTCAGGGACTGCGCGAAAAACTCTCAGACCCTCAGCAGGAGTGCCCTGGTCGAAGAGGACGCGCACCTATGCGATCGCAAGGGCACTGTGTGCTGCGTGCGCGCGTACTGCACGCGCTTGGGCCAGCGTGGCGCCGGGGAACAACTGTGCGAATTCACCGACGGCAACACCGTCTTCCAGGTTCTCGAACAATGCCCCAATCGGCACGCGCGAGCCGCGGAAAACCCCGGTCACGTTGACGCCCTCGGGGTCGCGCTCAGCAGCTGTACAGGTCGGCCTATCGATCATGCGAGGCATCGTAGCACCGGCGAAATTCGGATCGGCTACCCCTGCATTTGCGACGAGCTGAGCACGCGCACGCCAGGCCGCGCATCCAGCGTGGCAGCGAGCAGCGCCGCGGCAACTTTGACCGCGGCGATCGGCCGCACGGCGCGCGGCACGAGCCACATCGCCGGGGTGAGCAGGCGTGCTGCCCACACCTCGACATTGCGCGTTGGCTGACCGAGCGCGGCGCGGTTGCCGAGCAGCAGCGAAGGTTGCGCGATCACGACCGACTCGAAGCCGAGCGCGCCGACGGCGGCCTGCATTTCGCCCTTCACGCGGTTGTAGAAAGTCGCAGCACAGGGTTCTGCGCCGAGCGCGGAGACGACTGCGAGGCGCGTGGCGCCAGCGGCTCGCGCAGCGCGTGCGGTGTTCACGACGTAGTCGAAATCGACTGTGCGGAACGCCGCTTGCGAGCCGGCGTTTTGGATCGTGGTGCCGAGCGCGATGTAGCAATCGTCGACCGCCGGCAGCTCGGGCAGCTGGGCGAAATCGACGACGTGAAAAGTGGTGCGCGCGTCGGCCGCAGCACCCACCGACGCACGCCGCGCGAGCACGTGCGTGCGCGCATACGACGGGCTGGCCTGCAGCAGTGGCAGCAGCGCGCTGCCGATCAGGCCGGTCGCGCCGGCGAGCAGCGTGGTGCGCCCGGACGAATCAGAACTGACACCCATCAGGTCACTGTACCTGTGCCGCTGGCCGAGGCGCAGGTCGGGCTCGGATCAGCGTTTCGGCGGGCCCGAACGCGCGGGCGGCCGGCCACCGCCGCCACCGGCAGGGCGCGCGCCTTGCGGCCGTGCCGGTGCGCCCGAACGTGATCCGCCCGAACCACCGCCGTTGCCGCCGCGTCCGCCACCACCGCCACCGTTGTTGCCGCCCCGGCCACCGCCACCGCCACCGCCACCCGCGTGGTGGCGCATGCCACCACGGCCAGCGCCTTCACCGATCACCATGCGACCGAGCACGATCGGCTCGGCTTTTTCGCTCGGGTGCGGCTCGAAGCCGGGGACGATTTCTTTCGGAATCTCGCGCTTGATCAAACGCTCGATGTCACGCAAGAAGCCGTTCTCGTCGACGCAGACGAGCGAGACCGCCTCGCCCTTGGCACCGGCGCGGCCGGTGCGGCCGATGCGGTGCACGTAGTCTTCGGGCACGTTGGGCAGCTCGTAGTTCACCACGTGCGGCAGCATGTCGATGTCGATGCCGCGGGCGGCGATGTCTGTTGCGACAAGCACGGTCAGGTCACCGGTCTTGAACTCGGCCAGCGCCTTGGTGCGCGCGGTCTGGCTCTTGTTGCCGTGGATTGCCATCGCGCTGATGTCGGCCTTGAGCAAATGCTCGACCAGACGATTCGCGCCGTGCTTCATGCGCGTGAACACCAGCACCTGGTCCCAGTCGTTTTCCTTGATGAGGTGGATCAGCAAATCCTTCTTCATCTCGCGGCCGACCGGATGAACTTTCTGCGCGATCGTCTCGGCAGTCTGGTTGCGGCGCGCCACTTCGATCAACACCGGCTTGTTCAGCAGGCGATCGGCGAGCGCCTTGATCTCGTCGCTGAAGGTCGCGCTGAACAGCAGGCTCTGCTTTTGCGCCGGCAGCACCGCGAGCACCTTCTTGATGTCGTGGATGAAGCCCATGTCGAGCATGCGGTCGGCCTCGTCGAGCACGAAAATTTCGATGTGACTCAGGTCCATCGTGCGCTGCTGCAGGTGGTCGAGCAGGCGGCCCGGCGTGGCGACGAGGATGTCGATGCCGCGCCGCAGTTTGTCGATCTGCGGCTGCATGCCGACACCGCCGAAGATCACAGCGCTGGTGAGCTTGCTGTACTTGCCGTAGGTGCGAACGCTTTCTTCGACCTGTGCGGCGAGCTCGCGCGTCGGCGTGAGGATCAGTGCGCGGATCGGCAACTTGCCTTTCGCGTCGCGCACCGCGGGCTTGGCCATCAGCCGGTGCAGCATCGGCAGCGTGAAGCCGGCGGTCTTGCCGGTGCCGGTTTGCGCGCCACCCATCAGGTCGGCGCCCGAGAGCACGATCGGGATCGCCTGCGCCTGAATCGGCGTCGGCGTGGTGTAGCCGTATTCGTTCACGGCGCGCAGCAGTGGCTCGGCGAGGCCGAGTTCGTCAAAAGTCATGGGATTCCAAGCGGAGAGGTCGGCCTGTCGCTCCTGAATCGGGCGCCAGTCGCAGGCAGAGGGGTGTGGCGAGCGCCGCGTCAGGGAGACGTTGGCTCAGTCAGAAATGACGACGGCGCAGTGACTGGTGACTGCGCCGATGGCACCATTCTAACCGGTGCTTCCATTTGTCGCATCGATTCGCAAGCGCCGAACAGCACTGCCATTGACCCGCCCCAGCGCGGCTCGATCGCCATGTCGAAATACGCCACTCGCGCGCTGCAAGACACGCGATTGCGAAGACCACGCACCGAGACTCGCGCGCAAAGACCGCGCAGCATGGAGGGGCCACAACGGCCATGACGGCCATGACGGTGATCAAGACTGATTTGCCGAACGTCGGCTCGTCGCCGCTTGTGGCTGCGCGCGGCGCGGAGCCCGAGCGCACCGCGGTGCCGTCTGACGTCGGCATGGCCGACCGGGTCATCGGCGCCTACACGGTCGAGCGCGAGTTGGGGCAGGGCGGCATGGGCAGCGTCTGGCTCGCGCGCCGCAGCAACGGCCGCTCCGAAGGCCATGCGGCGATCAAGTTCTTGAACGCCGGCCTGGTGTCACACCGCGATCGGGATCGCTTTGCGCGCGACGGCAACTTTCTCGCGCGGCTCGCGCACCCGAACATCGCGCACCTGCTCGACGCCGGCATCACGGCCGACGGGGCGCAGCCCTACCTCGTGCTCGAGTACATCGACGGCCTGCCGATCAAGCGCTACTGCGAGCAACATGCCCTCGGCCTCGCGGCCCGCGTGCGGCTGTTCCTCGACGTGCTCGCCGCCGTGGTGCATGCGCACAACCGGCTGATCCTGCACCGCGACCTGAAGCCGTCGAACGTCCTCGTATCCGTCACAGGTGAGGTCAAGCTGCTCGACTTCGGCATCGCCAAGCTGCTCGACGACGCGACCGGGTCAACGGTCGCCACTGAGCTCACGCAGATCGGCGGGCAAGCCTTCACGCTGCAGTATGCGGCGCCGGAGCAACTGCAGGGCGGTGATGTCACCACGGCGACCGATGTGTACGGTAGGCATGCTGCTCTTTGTGGTGCTCGGTGGCGTGCACCCGACGGCGGGCGGCACGACCGCAGCGCTCGACCAGATGCGCGCGTTAATCGAGACCGAGCCCAAGCGCCTGTCGGACGCCGTGCTGCGCGGCGGCAACGCCGGGTCGGCGGCGGCCAAGCTCAAGCTCTCACGGGCACTGCGCGGCGACCTCGACAACATCGTCGTGAAAGCGCTGAAGAAGTCGCTCGCTGAGCGCTATGCCAATGTAGCGCTGCTCGCCGACGACCTGCGCCGCTACCTTGATGACTAGCCGGTCACCGCGCGGCCCGATGCACTGGGTTACCGCGTCGCCAAATTCGTCAGGCGCCATCGCCTGGGCGTAGTCGCGAGCGGTGTCGTCGTCGCAGCGCTGACGATCGGCGCGGGCGTGGCGCTGCGGGAGGCGAACGAGGCCAAGCAGCAACGTGCCCAAGCCGAGGACCTGATCGAGTTCATGCTCGCCGACCTGCGCAAAAAGCTCCAGCCCGTGGGCCGTCTCGACGTGCTCGATGCTGCCGCGCTCAGCATCGCCGAAGCGTGGCCAGAAATGCGTTTCGAACTCGCCGGCAACTGGGGCTGGATCGCCAAGGTGCGCGAAGCCAAAGGCGACTTCGAGGCGGCGATCGAGGCGCAGTGCACCAACATCGAGGTGCTGGGCAAACTGCCCGAGGTCGACGAAGACCGCCGCGCGCAGCAACTGCTCGCCAACGCCATCTACGAGCTCGTGCGCTTGCAGTTGATGCTCGGCCGGTACGACCTGGCGCGGCAGATGGCGCAAGACTCGCTCACCCGAATCACCGCGCCGGTCGACCTCGCCAGCAGCAACACCGAGTGGCTGGCGCACATGATCTTCGCGCGGCTCGGCCTCGCCGAGAGCGAGACCGCATTGAACAAGCAGGCCGCGGCCGGCGCGAACCTCGAATGCGCGGCGCGCGACGTGACCAGACTGCTTTCGACCGATGCCACGCGCAACAAATGGAATGTCGCGCTTGCCGGCAGCCTGCTGCTCAATCGCATGGCGCTGACCGACACACCCGCCCCGCCTCGTGCGGAGGTCGATGCCTTCGTGGCGACGGTAAAAAGCGCCGCGGTGGGCAGCAAGCTGCTCGATGCCGAGCAAACGCGCATCGCATCGGCCGTCGAGCTCGCATTGGGCGACCTGTTCGCCAACGATTCGCAGCCCGACGCGGCCCGCGCCCATTGGCAGGCCGCGGCCGAACGCGTGCAGTCGCGCGCCGCCAAGGGCGAGCCGCCGGCGATGACCTTGTTGGCGCAGGGCCGGTTGCGGCTGGGCGCGACCGAAGAAGCCAGTGCGCTCGCCGTGCGCGTCCAAGAGTCTCCCTATCGGCACCCCGCCTATGCCGATCTTCGTCAACGTCTGGCCGCCGCGGCGGGGGTCGTGCCGGGCCGTCCATCACTACACGAGGTGAAAGCATGAGTGCCATCAAATCCAACCAGGTGACCGTCACGGTCGATGCTGCCGGAGGCGTCGCCTGCGTGCCGGAGCACCTGACCGTGAAAGGCTGCGACGCGGTGCTGAAGTTCACGCTCAAGACCGCCGTCAACGTGTTCCCGAAAGAAGGCGCGGTGAAGGTCGACAAGCCGGGCAAGCAGTTCCCGTTTCCGTCGCGCACGCTGCACAAGGAGCCCACCAAGGCCACGCTCTACGATCACAACAGCGAAGCGAGCAACTTCAAGTAAACGGTGACGGTGCAGCGCGTTGCCAATGGCCAGTTGATCGAGCTCGACCCGGTGATCATCAACGAGCCATGAACGCCGTGTCACCCGGTGGTCGCGGTCGCAACGGGGGCGTCTTCGGCCACCAGCGCGGCCCCCGGCAACGCGTTGAACGCATCGGCCACACGCACTGCGCCGCGGTGCACGCGCAGCGTTTGCCCGCTCAGCCGATCGACGAGCCGCGCGCCCTCGGCGCAGCCGGGCAGGGCGACAACGGTGTCGCGCCAAGCCGCTTCACCGAGCGGCAGTTGCCCCGCCGGCAAGCCCAGGCCGGCGAACAGCCGGCCGGCGATCACCACCAACGTCTCGTTGCCGTGGCGGCGCTCGAAAGCGATCACGTTAGAGGCCTGCGGGCCGCGCACCGCCAGCGCGGTGTAGCCGCCGCGCTCGAACAGCGCCGGGCACTCGCGGCGCAATGTGAGCAGACGCCAGATGAACCAAAGCTTGGCGCGTCCGTCGTGCGGGGACGCGGCCAACGCGCTGACGGCGTCCGCGATGCCCGTGCCGCTGGCGATCGCCTGGAGCTCGTCGAGATGCCGTGCCCGCAGTTCGTAGTCGACCGGCCGGCGGTTGTCGGGATCGACGAGGCTCAGGTCCATCAGTTCGTTGCCCTGGTACAGGTCGGGCACGCCGGGCGAGCTGTACTTCACGAGCGCCATCGTCAGGCTGTTGAGCGCACCGAACCAGGCGAGCACGCCGGCCTGGGCCTGCATGTCGGTCAGGAACGGGTTCGGCTGCACGCGCGCCAGCAAGGCACCGACGAAGCGCGAGAGCGCGGCTTCGTAGTCGGGGTTCGGCGCGACCCAACTCGTGTGGGCCTTGGACTCGCGCGCCGCTTTCAGCATGTAGGCCTCGATGCGCTCGCGGTAGGCTCCGAGCGTGGCATCGGTCAGGCCTTCGGCGGGCAGGGTGCCGAGCAGCGTTTGGTAGAGCAGGTACTCGCCGGCGGCCGAAGGCGCTGCGCGGGTTTCGGGTGCGACCCCGCTGCCTTCGACGCGCGGCGCGTGCAGGCTGCGGTTCAGGCGCTGCCAGCGGCTCGTCGCGAGCCGCCACGCGGCGGGCACTTCGGAGAGCACGTCGATGCGGTGGCGCACGTCTTCGGAGCGCTTGTTGTCGTGGGTCGACGTGGCCAGCATTGTGTGCGGCCAGCGTGCCGCGCGCGCTGCGCTGGCGCGGTGAAAAGTGCGCAGCGTCATGCCGAAGTGAGCCGGGTCGCCGCCCACTTCGTTGAGCGATGCGAGCCGCGTGTCGAGGTAGAACGCCGTGTCTTCGACGCCCTTGGCCGCCACCGGTGCGCTGAACTGCTGAAAGCGCATCGCAAAGCGCAGCGCGGCCTCGGCCACGCCCGCAGGCGCATCCAGCGGCGCTTCGCCGAGCAGGCAGCGGCGCACGAAGTCGAATACCGACGCATCGGCGCCGGGGCTCCGCTGGCGCGCGTGCGCCACGGCCCAGTCGATGTAGTGCCGGTCTTGCACCGAGGCCTGCTCGACCAGGTAGGTGCGGTAGACCGGCAGGCATGCCGCGACCTCGGCCACGGCGCCGCGCAGCGAGTTGTAGGTGTGGTCACGCGTGCGCCGGTCAGAGCGCGCGATGCGCAGCAATTGGGTCGCGAGCACGGTCAGCTCCGAGGCCAGCGCGTGGCGCATCACGGCGCGCTTGCCTTGATACGCAAGCACCTCGAAATCGGTGTCTTCGTCGGTGAAGCGGTGCCAGATGCGATCGAATTTCGCGCGGGCAGTTGTGTCGATCAGCACGCCGTTCACTTCGGTCGCGAAGCGGTAGCCGGTCGTGCCGTGCACCGACCAATCCTCGGGCAGCGACTCGTGCGTCGCGGCGATCTTCTCGGCCACCACGTAGAGCGGGCGCGGCGGGCGGCTGTCGTCGGCCGCTGCCGGCAGCGTGATGCCGGCGCGCGCGGCGAAGCCGTGCTGCAGGCGCTCGAAATATTGGGCCGGGTCGTGCAAGCCGTCGGGGTGGTCGATGCGCAGGCCGTCGACCACGCCACGTGCGGCCAGGTCGAGCGCCATGCCTTGTGTGGCCTCGAATACCGGCGCGTGTTCAACGCGCACTGCCGCGAGCTCGTTGATGTCGAAGAAGCGCCTGTAGTTGATCTCGTCGGCGGCGACGCGCCAGAAAGCGAGGCGATACGCCTGCGCATCAAGCAGCTGGTGCAATGCATCGCGCGGGCCGTCGGCGTTGAAGGCGTGCAGGGCGGCCTCGATCGCCTCCATCGCGGCAGGATCGGCAGCGGCCAATTTGGCGAGAGCCATGCGGTACGCGGCCTTGTCGTGCTCACGCCGGGCGATCGCTTCGGGCTCGGTCGCGCTGCGTGCCGGCAACAGCGCGAATTCGCCCGCCAGCCGCATCAGCGTGTCGCGTGCCCGCGCATCGCTGCAGGCCGCGGCGGCAGGCTCGAGCACCGCGGCGAAGCTGCGCGGGTCGATCGGAAAATGGTGTTCGTGATAGCGCAACACGAAGGCGCCGACCGCGGGCTCGAAGCCGATTTGCAAGTTGCCCGCAGCGAGCACGTTGCCGTAGTGGTCACCGAGCACCGGCAGCAACACCTTGCCTTGCAGCGCCTCGTCGAGCGGATTCCAGTCGATGTCGAAGTAAAGCGCGTAGGCCGAGGCCGGGCCGTTCTCCAGCACGTCGCTCCACCACGCGTTGTCGCCACCGAGCACGCCCATGTGGTTGGGCACCATGTCGAGGATCTGGCCCATGCCGTGCGCTTGCAAAGCTGCGCTGAAACGTGCGTGGCCCGCTGGCCCGCCGAGCTCGGGGTTGATCTCGTCGTGCGCGACAACGTCGTAGCCGTGTGTGCTGCCGGGCCGCGCACGGCTGATCGGTGAGCAGTACACGTGGCTGATGCCGAGCCGCGCGAGGTACGGGACGATGCGCACCGCGGCGTCGAAGTCGAACTCGCGGTGGAACTGCAGGCGGTAGGTGGCGCGCGGGATGCGGGCCTCTTTGCGCGGGTCAGTCATGGCGTGTTCAACCGGGCTCGAAACTGACCGGCTCGAACCTGACGACCACCCCGCCGCGCGCGAGGTCGACGCCCACCGCCGCGGGTTGCGTGCCGTGCCGGTAAACCACCTCGCCCGCGGGCGCGACAAGGCCATCGGCCGTGCCGCTGCCGAAATTCGCGAGCAAATGCCACTGCCCGCCGCTCACCGGCCAGCTTACGCGCAACACGCCGTCGGCCGCGGAATGCACGCCGCCGCGTTGCAGCGCGGCCATGCGCGGCACGAGATGGCGATGCCGCAGTGCCAGCAACGTGCCCATGTCGGCGAGCACCTCGCGGTGCGGCGATTCGGTGCGCTCGCGCCAACGCAGCGTCGAGGCGGCGAAGGTCGCTGCGGCGTTCGGGTCGGGGATCGCGGCCAGTGCGGCCTCGGTGTTGAACGCCTCGAACGCACCGAACTCGGCACGCCGGCCCACCGAGACGGCGGCCGCGAGTTCGGGGCCGAATTCGCAGAAGTACAGGAACGGTGTCGATGCGGCGAACTCGTCGCCCATGAAAAACATCGGGATGTGCGGCGAGAGCAGCAGGCAGGCCCAGGCCGCGCGCAACAGGGCCGGCTCGGCGAGGCTGTGCAGGCGCTCGCCGAAGGCCCGGTTGCCGACCTGGTCGTGGGTTTGCAGGAACGACACAAACGCGCTCGACGGCAAGTGGCCGCTGGCCTCGCCGCGGGCGTCGAGCTGGCGAAAGGCCGAGACCTGGCCTTGGTAGACGAAGCCTTCGGCGAGCGCCCGGCCGAAGGCGCGCAGCGGCTCGTCCGCATAGTCGGCGTAGTAGCCGTCGGTCTCGCCGCTGACGAGCACGTGCGCGGCGTGGTGCAGATCGTCGTTCCACTGCGCGCTCGCTTCACGGGGCACGCCGGCCGCGTCGCGCCCGAGGCGCCGCGCCTCGTTCGCGTCGTTTTCGAGGACGAGGTGGAACGGCCGGTCGGGCACCAAGCCGGCACGCAGCGCGTGCGCGATCTCGGTCACGATGTCGGTTTCGGTCTCGTCGCGGATCGCGTGCACCGCGTCGAGCCGCAAGCCGTCGATGTGGAATTCTTCAGCCCAGTAGAGCGCGTTGTGGATGAAGAAATCACGTACGGTGCGGTTCTCGTGGCCATCGAAATTGATCGCCGCGCCCCACGGCGTTTGGTGTGCCGGGTTAAAGAATGCTCCGGCGTACGCGTGAAGGTAATTGCCTTCGGGACCGAAGTGGTTGTAGACAACATCGAGCAGCACCATCAGGCCGAGCCGGTGTGCCGTGTCGATCAGCGATTTGAGTTCGTCCGGCGTGCCGTAAGAAGACTCGGGCGCGAACGGCAACACGCCGTCGTAGCCCCAATTGCGCCGACCGGGAAACTCTGCCACCGGCATCAGCTCGACGGCCGTGATGCCGAATTCGGCGAGCGCCGGCAGGCGCGCTTGCGCCGCGGCGTAGCTGCCCTCGGGCGTGAAGGTGCCGACATGCAATTCATAGATCACCGCCTCGTGCCAGGGCCGGCCGCGCCAATTTGCGTCGCCCCAGCTGTAGGCCCGCGGGTCGACGACCATGCTCGCGCCGTACACATCGTCGGGGTTGGCGCGGGAGGCCGGGTCGGGCACCTGCAGGCCGTCGGGCATCACATAGCGGTAGCGGGTGCCGGCGCGGGCCTTTGCCACATCGAGCCGGTGCCAGCCGTGGTCGAGCGCGGCCATCGGCAGGCGGCGCCACGCGGCATCGGCCTGCAACTCCAACGTCACCTCGGGCAGGCCGGGCGCCCACAGCGCGAAGCGGGTGCCGCCACTGTCGAGCAGCGTTGCGCCGAAGGGCATCGCATGAAGCCGCTTCATCGTGGTCGTCAAGGCAGCTTGTCGCTCGTGTGGTCCGTGCGGGCTGTGGGGCCGGGCCGGTCGCTGCCCGGCGGCTTGCTGCTCGGCCACCACTGCTCGATGCGCTCGGCCGCCCAGTGCTTGCCGCCGAGGCCGAACGCGAGCGCGACAGCGAAGACGAAGCCGCCGAGCACGATCAGAAAACTGTCGCGCACGATCTCGCCGCCGATGCTCAGGTGATCGAGCGCGATCAGCACCACGAATGCAAGGATCGCGTAGCGCGCGAGCTTGGAGATCAGGTCGGCGTCTTGCAGCTTGATGTTGCGGCAGTAGGCGAGCACCGTGTCGCCGATGAAGCGTGCGAAGTACGCGCCGAAGGCGAGGATCACGAGGGCCACCAACACCTTCGGAACGAACCAGACCACGCGGCCGAGCAGGTCGGTGATGTAGGTCAACCCGAGGCTGTTGAACGCGATGATCAGCGCGGCCAGGATCACGAGCCAATACACGACGAGTGCGAACACGCCGGAGGTGTCGGTTTGCAGCCCGCCCTGGCGCAAGAAGCCGTCGAGCCCCGATCTGGCGGTGAGCACGTTGAAGTTGATCGCGCGCAGTGCCTTGGCCACGGTGAACCGCGCCACTTTGGCCAGCAGCCAACCGCCGATCAGCACGAGCACGGCGAGCAGCAGCCGCGGCAAAAAAAATCCGATCTGCGACAGGAACGCGCGCACGGGCTCCAACAAGACGTCGACGCTTTGCATGGTGTTGGTTCCTTCGGTCAGCGGGCCGGTGCCGGCCGCGCGAGCAGCTCGGCCAGGCCACGCAAGGGCACGCGCACCCAGTCGGGCCGGTTACCGAGTTCGTAGCGCAATTCGTAGAGCGCTTTTTCGAGTTCGAACAGGTGGAGCAGCGCGATGCCGGCGTCGTCCGACGATGCGCCCAAACCTTCTCGGTAGGCGCTCATGAAGGCCGGTCGCACCTGCGCCTCCCAGGCCTGGCTCAGCGGCGCGAGCTTGTCGAGCTCATCGGCGCTTTGCGCGGTGCGGCGCAGTGCGCTCCAGTGCGCGTAGCTGAACGAGCGCAGCATGCCGGCCACGTCGCGTAACGGCGAGCCCTTCGCGCGGCGCTCTTCAAAGGTGCGCGCAGGCTCGCCCTCGAAGTCGATGATGACGAAGTCGTTGCGGGCGACCAGCACCTGCCCGAGGTGGTAGTCGCCATGCATGCGGGTCTTGGTGGTCGGGCGAGCCGCCGCGGAACACGCCTCGAGTCGCGCGAGCAGGGCCTCGCGTTGCGCCAGCAGGGCTTGCGCTTCTTCGCGGGCCGCGGGCTGCAATGAATCGAGCCGCGCGGCCAGCATCTCGAAGCTGGCAAGCGCGCCAGCCCGTGCGCGGGTCAA
>JANLUW010000562.1:0-1774 GCA_031363645.1 Rhizobacter sp.
ACAACATGAAAATGGCGCATGACGAACTCGCGCTGATGGAGGTCGAAGGCCAGTCGGGCGCCGGCCTCGTGAAGGTCGTTATGACCTGCAAGCACGACGTCAAACGCATCACGATCGACCCGAGCCTGCTCGCCGATGACAAGGACATGCTCGAAGACTTAGTGGCCGCCGCCTTCAACGACGGCGTTCGCCGCGCCGAAGAGGTCAGCTCCGAGAAGATGGGCAAGCTGACCGCCGGCATGCCGATGCCCCCGGGCATGAAGTTTCCTTTTTGAGCTCGAAAAGCGCGTGGCCGAACCTTCAGTAGACGCGCTCGTCGAGGCGCTGCGGCGCTTGCCCGGCGTCGGCGTCAAGTCGGCGCAGCGCATGGCTTTTCACCTGTTGCAGCACGACCGTGAAGGCGCACAGCGCATCGCGTTCGCGCTGCAGTCGGCGGTGGCGAACGTGCGCCATTGCGAGCGCTGCCACACCTTCACCGAGTCATCGGTCTGCAGCGTGTGCCTCGACGGCACGCGCGATGTGCGCCAGCTTTGCGTCGTCGAAACGCCGGCCGACCAGGCGGCGCTCGAGCGCACCGGCAGCTACCACGGCCTGTACTTCGTGCTGATGGGCCGGCTCAGCCCGCTCGATGGCGTGGGCCCGGAGGCGATCGGCGCGCACGCGTTGATCGAACGCGCGGCCGACGGCCACACCGAAGAAGTGATCATCGCGACCAACTTCACTGCCGAAGGCGAAGCGACCGCGCATGTGCTGACCGAGGCGTTGAAGGCGCGCGGGTTGCGGGTCACGCGGCTGGCGCGAGGCGTGCCGATCGGCAGTGAGCTCGAATACGTCGACCTCGGCACGATTGCTCACGCGCTGATAGACCGGCGCTGAATAACCGGCGCTGATCGCCCGCAGCGCCGAACCGGCTGAACGCCGCCCGAACCGACCCACTCAATTGCCGTTGCGGGCCAGCCTCTCGTGGCCTTTGCGCTTGACGGCTGCCGTGCGCGTCGACGGCGGCCCCGAGGGTTTGGCGCTGCGCGCTGCAATCCGCGAGGCCTTGGCACTGCGGCTGCCATTGGTTTCGGCAACGCGCGTTGCCTTCGCCTTGTTCGCGACGTAGACGACGACCGTCTGACCAGGCTTGAAGCTGGCGCCGGCGCTCACGCTGTTCCATTGCGCCACTTGCGTCGCGCTGACCCGGTAGCGCTTCGCGATGCTGGCCACGCTCTCCTTGCGCCCCGCCTTGAGTGACATCTTTCGCAGCGGCGGCGCGTCGGGCGCGAGCGACATCGTCGCGTTGTCGGCAACCTCGATCGTGACATCGGCCTGACGCCGCTCGCCACGCGGCACCAGCAAAGTCGAGCCGGCTTTGACCAGCATGTGCGGTGGGATGCGGTTGACCTCGCGCAGCTGCTCTTCGCTCATGCCGACCTGTTTCGCGGCCTCGCCCGGGCGCACGGTCTTGGGCACGACCCAGGCCGTCCAACTCGCTAGCGGGCCGCGGTGCAGCGGCAGCTCGCGGACGAAGTGGTTCGCGTTGTCGTACGGCAGCAGCACCTGCGGTGTGCCGGCCGCAAGGATCACCGGTTTGTTCATCTGCGGATTGAGGAACTGGAACTCCTCGAGCGGCATGCCGGCGAGCTTGACGGCGACGGCCACGTCCATGTCGCGCTCGATCGGCACGCTCAGAAAGTACGGGTGATTGCGCAGCGGCGGCAGCGTCAGGCCGAAGTCGGCCGGGCGCGCGACGATGTTCTTCACGGCCTGCAGCTTCGGCACGTAATAC
>JANLUW010000600.1:0-1619 GCA_031363645.1 Rhizobacter sp.
GGCGGCAGCTTCACCAGCCACTGGGAGCTGTACCGCGCTGAAACGGCGCTGGCGGCACTGTTTGCCGAGATGAACGGCGGGCAGAACCGAAAGAGCGCGGGCTCGCCCATCACACTGCGCCTCTTCCACGGCCGCGGCGGCACCGTGGGCCGCGGCGGCGGCCCCAGCTACCAGGCCATCCTGGCGCAACCACCAGGCACCGTGAACGGCCAGATTCGGCTCACCGAGCAAGGCGAGGTCATCGCCAGCAAGTACGCCAACCCCGAGATCGGCCGGCGCAACCTGGAAACACTGGTGGCCGCGACGCTGGAGGCGACGCTGCTGCACCCCACGAAGGCGGCGCCCAAGGCCTTTCTGGATGCCGCCGCAGCCTTGAGTGAACACAGCTACCAGGCCTATCGCAAGCTGGTCTACGGCACGCCGGGTTTCACCGACTACTTCTTCGCCGCCACGCCGATTCGCGAAATTACCGAACTGAACATCGGCAGCCGCCCGGCGGCTCGTTCCAAAGACGGCAAGGCCAACCGCGCCATCGAAGACCTGCGCGCCATTCCCTGGGGCTTTTCGTGGGGCCAGTGCCGCATGGCCCTGCCCGGCTGGTGCGGCTTCGGCTCGGCCGTGCAGCAGTTCGTGGCCGCAGGCGAACAGGCGCAGCAACTGGAGCTGCTGCGCCGCATGCACCGGCAGTGGCCCTTCTTCCGCACGCTGCTGAGCAACCTGGACATGGTGCTGGCCAAGAGCGACCTGCGCATCGCGTCGCGCTACGTGGAACTGGTGGAAGACAAGCCGGCAGCGAAGCGCATCTTCAACGCGCTGAAGGCCGAGTGGCAGCGCGCCAACGACACGCTGACCCTCATCACCGGCGAACAGCAACGGCTGCAAACCAACCCGGCGCTGGCGCGCAGCATCGCGCACCGCTTCCCGTATCTGGACCCGCTGAACCACCTGCAGGTCGAGCTGCTGCGGCGCTACCGCAGCCGCAGCGGCGCCGCCGGGCCGGTGAGCCCGGAGGTCGACCGCATGCGGCGCGGCATCCACCTGTCGATCAACGGCATTGCCGCGGGGCTGCGCAACACCGGCTGAGCAGCACGGGGGAAGCTCGACAACTATTGATAGTTGCCCAATCAACCGATCATGAGCACCGACACCATGAGCTTCGCGCTGCCCGAGGCCTTGCGCAGCTACCTTGATCAGCGCTTCGCCCGTTCTTTGATGTCTTCAGGACACGCGTCGATGCCCGCCAAAAGACTGTGCGGCGAGAATCTGATTGGTTATGATTAATGTCCAATCTTAGTTTGTCACCCCATGGCTAGACCAAACACTGAAACGCGCGTCATAACCTCGCACGTGCCGCGACCTTTGGCCGATCAAGTCGACGCTCTGGCCACGCGGCTTGAGCGCTCGCGAGGCTGGATCGTCAAGCAGGCACTGGCCGAGTACGTTGCGTTGGAGGGACGGCGCAACCAGATGACGCTGGAAGCGTTGGCCGATGTCGACGCCGGGCACGGCGTCGATCACGGCGAGGTTGAAGCCTGGATAGCCAGCCTGGGCACCGACCAACCGTTGCCACCACCGACATGCGCGTAATCTGGACCAGCAAAGCACTCAACGATCTGGTC
>JANLUW010000611.1:0-6372 GCA_031363645.1 Rhizobacter sp.
CCCCACGGGGCGTCGGGGCCAATCCGCCCTCCCCGGGGGGGGCGCCGGGTAGTGACCCCCAACCCCCCACCCCCCTTTGGGGCTTGGTTTGGGTTCGGGGGTCTTGGGCCGCGCAACTACATCGCAAGAACCAGCGCCTTGCTCATCGGCCTCGCCACAGCAGCATTGGCGCTGATCGGCTGGCGCTCCACCATCGCGCCCATCGCCACCGGCACCCCCAGCGTCTACACCTCCGCCACGATCGAGAAAGGCCGCATCCTCGCCGCCGCCGGCAACTGCATCGTCTGCCACACCGCACCCGGCGGCGCACCCAACGCCGGTGGCCGCGCGATGGAAACGCCGTTCGGCACCGTCTACTCGACCAACCTCACACCCGACCCGGTCAATGGCATCGGTACCTGGTCATTCGGCGCGTTCCAGCGTGCGATGCGCGAAGGCATCTCTCGCGACGGCCATCACCTGTACCCAGCGTTCCCGTACACGGCGTTCACCCGCATGACCGACGACGACCTGACCGCCCTCTACGCCCACCTGATGGCGCAACCGGCCATCGCGTCGAACGTGCCCGAAACCAGGCTCGCGTTCCCGTTCAACCTGCGCCCGCTGATGGCCACGTGGAACGCGCTCTACCTCACGCCCGGCCCGCTCGAAGCGGTGCCGACGCGCTCCGCCGAATGGAATCGCGGCGCCTACCTCGTCGACGGCATCGGCCACTGCGGCGCCTGCCACACCGCGCGCGGTGCACTCGGCGCGGAGAAGGGCGGCGTGGCCTACCTCGGCGGCGCGATGGCGGGCGGCTGGGAGGCACCCGCACTCACGTCGCTCAGTCACGCGCCGGTGCGCTGGACCGAGACCGCGATGTTCGACTACCTGCGCCACGGCCAATCGCCGGAGCACGGCAGCGCGAGCGGGCCGATGGCGCAGGTGGTGCGGCAGCTCGGCCAGTTGCCCGAGGCCGATGTGCGCGCGATGGCCGCCTACCTCGCGTCGTTCAACTCACCGCGGAACGAGGAGCCGAGTGCGCCGCAACGCGTCGCGCAAAGCAACGCGCACGACGCCATCTCCACCGGCGCCGCGCAGCGCCTCTTCACCACCGCCTGCGGCGCCTGCCACCACGACGGCAGTGGCCCGCAACTGCTCGGGCAAAACATCGCGCTCGCGCTCAACAGCAACCTGCACAGCGACCGCCCCGACAACCTGCTGCGCGTGATCTTCGACGGCATCCGCGAGCCCGCCACGCGCGACATCGGCTTCATGCCGGCCTATCGCGATGCGTTCGACAACGCGCAACTCGCGCAACTCGCCGCCTACATGCGCCAGCGCTTCGCGCCCGACAAGCCGGCGTGGCGTGATCTGGTGCAGCAGGTCGAACGCGTTCGGGCGGCACCCCCGCACTGAGGCTCGCGCCGGTGCCGTCGATGCCACCGATGGCATCATCCCGCCCCATGGCTACCGACATCGACATCGCCCGCGCCGCCACCCTGCAGCCGATCGCCACGCTCGCCCGCGAGCGCCTCGGCATCCCCGAAGACGCACTCGACCTCTACGGCCGCTACAAGGCCAAGCTCTCGATGGCGCACATCCGCGGCCTCGCCGATCGACCGAACGGCAAACTCATCCTCGTCAGCGCGATCAGCCCGACGCCGCCCGGCGAGGGCAAGACAACGACCACCGTGGGCCTCGGCGACGCGCTCAACCGCATCGGACAAAACGCGATCGTGTGCTTGCGCGAACCGTCGATCGGCCCGGTGTTCGGGCTCAAAGGTGGTGCGGCCGGCGGCGGGCGCGCGCAGGTCGTGCCGATGGAAGACATCAACCTGCATTTCACCGGTGACTTCAGCGCCATCGCGCTCGCGCACAACCTGCTCGCCGCGCTGATCGACAACCACATCCACCACGGCAATGCGCTCGGCCTCGACGTGCGCCGCATCGCTTGGCGCCGTGTAATGGACATGAACGACCGCGCGCTGCGCGACATCACCGTCGGCCTTGGCGGCCCGGCCAACGGCTACCCGCGCGAAGACGGCTTCGACATCGTCGTCGCCAGCGAAGTGATGGCGATCCTGTGCCTTGCCGACGACCTTGCAGACTTGAAGCGCCGCCTCGGTCGCATCGTCGTCGGCTACACCCGAGAACGCGCGCCGGTGACCGCCGCGCAGCTGCAGGCGCACGGCGCGATGACCGCGCTGCTGCGCGACGCGGTCCGGCCGAACCTGGTGCAGACGATCGAGAACAACCCGGCCTTCATACACGGTGGCCCGTTCGCCAACATCGCCCACGGGTGCAACTCGGTGATCGCGACACGCACCGCGCTCAAGCTCGCCGATTACGTCGTCACCGAGGCCGGTTTCGGGGCCGACTTGGGCGCCGAAAAGTTCGTCGACATCGTTTGCCGCCAATCGGGGTTGCGGCCCGACGTGGTCGTGCTCGTCGCGACCGTGCGGGCGTTGAAATACCACGGCGGCGCCGACCTCAAAACCTTGAAGACCGAAGACCTCGCGAGCCTCGCCGCGGGCATCGCGAATCTCGAGCGCCACGTCAACAACGTGCGCAATCACTACGGCCTGCCGTGTGTCGTCGCGGTCAATCATTTCGTCGACGACACCGAAGCCGAACTCGCACTGCTCGCGCACAAAATGGCGCACCACGAGGTGCCGGTCGTCGTGGCGCGGCACTGGGCCGAGGGCGGCGCGGGTGCCGAAGAACTGGCGCGCGAGGTCGTCCGCATCGCGCAAACCACGCCGGCCGATTTCCGCTTCGTCTACGACGACGCGATGACGCTGTGGCAGAAGGCCGAGGCCGTCGCGACCAAGGTCTACGGCGCCGCCGAAGTGGTCGCCGACACGCGTGTTCGCGAGCGCCTGCAAGAGCTGCAGGACGCCGGCCACGGCCACTTGCCCGTTTGCATCGCGAAGACGCAGTACTCGTTCTCGACCGACCCGACACTGCGCGGCGCACCCAGCGGCCACGCACTCAACATCCGCGAAGTGCGCCTCGCCTCCGGCGCCGGCTTCGTCGTGCTGGTCTGCGGCGACATCATGACAATGCCCGGCCTGCCGAAAGTGCCGTCGTCGGTCGCGATCGATGTGGACGACGTCGGGAACATCGTCGGGTTGTTTTGACCCGCTGCTCGCGAGCCCGTTGTGCTCGGCAGATGCGACATTCGATCGCGGCTGGCTGAGCGCCGTGACGCGCGCAATCGCTCGCCCGTGGACGCACGACGAACTCGTCGTCGCCTTCAACCTGTACTGCGAATTGCCGTTTGGCCGACTGCACCAGCGCGCGCCCGAGGTCGAGCGGCTGGCCGCATTGTTGGCTCGCTCGCCCGGGTCGGTCGCGATGAAACTCGTCAACATTGCCAGCCTCGATCCCGCCGTCACGGCCAGCGGGCGAAGGGGTCTGGGCAATGCATCGGTGGCCGACGCCGCGGTGTGGAGCGAATTTCACGCGGATTGGGAAGGCTTGGCGCTGGAAAGCGCGCGGATACGACAACAGCTCGCCGATGCGCATGGCTTGCCCGACGCCATCGTCGTCGGCGACGACGTACCGCTCGACGATCATTCGGCGGCCTACGCTGGCATCAGTCGACCGGCGGTTGTTCAGATGCGCGTGAAGCAGGCGTTTTTCCGCAAAGCGGTGCTGGCGAGCTATGAAGGCCGCTGTTGTGTGACCGGTTTGTCGGCGCGGCGCCTGCTCGTGGCGAGCCACATCGTGCCGTGGGCAGCGGACCCGAAGAACCGCCTCAACCCGCGCAACGGCTTGTGCCTGTCGTCCCTGCACGACAAGGCTTTCGACGCGGGTCTGATGACGTTGAGCGGCGACCACCGCGTCGTGATGTCGCAAGCTGCCAAGTCGCTTGCCGAGGAGCCGTTCGCGCTGTCCAGCTTGTTGGCCTACGACGGTCAGAAGATCAGATTGCCTGTGAAGTTTGCGCCAGACGAGGCGTTTCTTGCGCATCACAGGACGAGTGTGTTCTTGGGTTGATGAGCCTACGTCGGCGCGGCCGCCACATGCTCGAAGCATTTGCCGAGTTGACCCCGAGCGGCGCGCTGCATCACGGCCAATACCGCGTGCGTCGCGCGCGCACCTGCCAGCGCCTCAGCAAACCGCTCCTCTACATCCCGCTGCAATTGCATCAACAAATGCGCGGTCACCTCGGCATCGGCGAGCGCCCGGTGCGCGCGCCCGGCGCTCGGCAGCGCATGCAGACGCGCGAGCGTGCCGAGCTTGTGGTTCTCGGCGTGCGGATACAAGCGGCGTGACAACAGCATCGTGCATGCGAACGCATGCGCCGCGTCGGCCTCGCACTCGGCGTGCGCCAGTTCGGCCCGCCAGAAGCCGCGGTCGAAAGCCGCGTTGTGTGCGACCAGCGGGCTGCCTCGGGTGAAGCGCGCGACCTCGTGCATCACCGCGCGTGCCGGCGGCGCGTTGCGCAGCATCTCGTTGCTGATGCCGGTGAGCTGCGTGATGAACGGCGGCACCCAGGCGCCGCTGTTCATCAGACTCTGAAACCGGCCGACGATCTCCCCGCCCTGCACCAGCACCGCGGCGACCTCGGTCGCGCGGCCGCCTTGGGTCGCGCCCAGGCCGGTGGTTTCGAAGTCGATGACGGCGACGGTCTCCATGCTGCGGGCGATTGTCGTCGGTGCATGGCGCAATCGCCCTGCGCGCCAGCGCGGTCAGCAGGCGTGCGACAGTCACGGCTCGTTCGTTGTCGGAGACCCCCGATGAAGCCTGCCGCGTTGCTCGCCCTCTTGTTCGCCGCACTGTCGTTCTCCGCATCGGTGCCGCCGGCGTTCGCACAAACGGCAACGACGACGGCAACCACACCGGCAACGACCCACCCGGTCTACGAATCGACCCGCGCCAGCCCCGACGGCATCGGCAAGCGCTACATGGGCCGCGAGATCGCGCAGGTGATGGGCTGGCAAGGCGCGGCGTGGCTGGAGCGCGAGGAGCGCGAGCGCGAGGAGCGCACCGACCTGCTGCTGCCCGAGCTCGCGCTCAAGCCTGGCATGGTGGTCGCCGACATCGGCGCGGGCACCGGCTACATCGCGCGCCGCATGGCGCTGCAGGTCGGGTCGGGCGGCGTGGTGTATGCCGTCGATGTGCAGCCCGAGATGGTCGCCATGCTGCGGTCGATGGCCTCGAAGGCGGGCCTCGCGCAGATCAAGCCGCTGCTCGGTGCGCCGGACGACGTACGTTTGCCCGAAGCGAGTGTCGACCTCGCGATCATGGTCGACGTGTACCACGAGCTCGAGTTCCCGCGCGAGGTGCTCGCGAGCCTCGTGCGCGCGCTCAAGCCCGGCGGTCGGGTCGTGTTCGTCGAGTACCGGGCCGAAGACCCGCGCGTGCCGATCAAGGCCGTGCACAAGATGAGCGAAGCGCAGGTGCGGCGCGAGGCCGGCGCGTCGGGCTTGGTATGGGAACGCACGGCCGGCGGCCTGCCGTGGCAGCACGTGGTGATTTTGCGCAAGCCTTAGCGGATCGATCGGTCGACCGGTCGAACCACCCACGGTCGCGTCAGAGCCGGCCGATGCAGTTCGCTGCGCCGCACCGGCAGCGCAACTTTCCTTCGTGATGCGTCTCACCGTAGTTGACCGTGAGCTCTTCGCCGACCAACACGTCGCGCATCGCATAGAACTCGACGCGGCCTTGGCGGATGCGCAGCACCGCGTTCGGCTGGCACGAGTGGTTCGTGAAGCGCAGCGGGTCGGTCGAGTGCGAGGCGTCGATCGCGCGGGTGTGGCTGAGCTCGACGATCATGATCCGCGCCACGCCCTTCGCGCGCCGCCGCGCCTCTCGCACGCTGACGGCTTCGCCGCGGACCTCACCGATCTTGCGGCGCGCGGGGATCGCCTCGGCGGCGAACGCGCCCTGGCCGTCGATTCGACTCGGGCGCACGTCGACCGCGAACTTTTGCGGGTCGGCGCGTTGGCCCTTCACCCGCTGCGGCACGGGTTTCACGGCCGGTGGCGTCACGGGGTTCAGTTGGGGCATGGTTCGGATTGTCGCGTCAAGCGTGGCGTGACTCCGGTTGCGCAACCTGTTCACGCTTGCCCGCACTTCGGCACGAACTGGCGCCTCGATGCACCGCTTTTCGGTTCATGCCGGTGCGGTGCGGTCGATAGCCTTCACACACCGCACCCTTCGATGCAACAGCATGAGCACAGGACCATGAGCTACGCCCGCCCCAAGCAATATTTCGCCGCCACCAATCGCGCTGTCGCCAATGCCGATGCGATCGAATGGGAAGAGCTGCCCTCGCTGGCGCGGCGCCTGGTGCACCGGGGCGCGAACGACTCGGAGTTCATGGCGACCAGCAGCTTCGGCACGGTCTGGGACAACACGATGCCCGCCGCGCTCGACATG
>JANLUW010000026.1:0-9813 GCA_031363645.1 Rhizobacter sp.
TCGCGGAATGGTCCAGTGTGTTCGTGGACCCGAAGATGACGACGGCGCTCCTGGACCGGCTCACGCACCACTGCCACATCGTGGAGACCGGCAACGACAGCTACCGCGTCACGCAGGCAACTGCCAACTCGAAGCGGCGCATCAAGGCGCGCGAGACTGAGCGCAAGGCAACAAAGACCTCGCCCCGGAACCACTGGCAGACCCCGCCTGACGAACTCGCCGCGCGCGGGGAAAGCCGCTACGGGCTACGCCCCTCGCCTCTTCCCCCGCGTCACATCACCAAGCCGGACCAACGAGAGAAAAGGAGGAAGCAGCTACAGTTATCCACAGCCGGCAGCTATAACGCCGGCGCTCATCCCAAGGTTAAATTGAGATCGGCAGGGTGCGTCAAGTTGAGATCGGCGCCGACAGCATGGGTGCGTCTGCAGTGCGCAGATTGCGTGCTGCAGACGCAATAACGTGACATTTCAGACTGCTTTTGTGCCAATCTGGCCAACTAATTGCGCATTGCGAAAACCAACCAATCGACTCGTTCAAATCGATGGGTTGTTCAGCGTTGCCCTCAACTCAGTGGACACCGATCGCGAAGAAATTCTCACGACGTGTTGAAGCACAAAGTAGCCGATCAACGCCATTGCGCAGAAGCCTGGCATCCACCAGACGCTGTACGCCGCGGACGCAGCCCCGCTGCTCAGCCCCAGGTCAGCATCGGCGGTCCGAACGATGTCTGGTGCGGCTTCTTGAACTGAACCACGGCTGTCAAGATCAGCAGGACGATCCCTCCGCCCAGCATTGACCACAGGAACACGGCAGAGCTCATCGCAACCTTCCGAAACCGATCGACCGTTTCATACATCGTCGATCAGTCGTGGAAGGCCCATCCCGACACCATTGGCATGGCCCCATCCTGCCGGCGCTTGTCACACTGAAGCCGATGTGCTGTTAACGAACGGGAAACTGCGCGCAAGGTCGCTCGAGGACGTTGAGAACGTCGAACAAGGTGGCGCCGATCGCGCACTGCCGACCCGCTGGTCACCGGAGCAAGTGCTGACCGAACCCGAATGTCTATACGCCGGCATGGGCCCCGCGCGCATCGCGCTTCGACAGGCACCGAGCGCAAAGGCAACGTCATCGCGTCACGCGTTCGTCACACGATGCGTCTAGCGTAGCAGTGTCACCCGTCGGAGCCCGTCCTTGCAAACTTCAACTCAACTCGCCGCCAAACACCTCGCCGCCGCAGCGCTGTTGGCCTTCATCGCTGGCCGCAGCGCCATCGCCGCCGACCAGACGCAACCCGGCGCTGGCAACGCCGCCGCTGTGCAACTCGCGCAACGCTCGCCGCTAGTGCAGTCGTCGGTGCGCTTCCTCGTCGCGCAGGCCGAGCACATCCGCGACCGCAACTTACGCGGCGCGACGCTCGACATCCTGCGCAACCCGAAGACCTGCGTGGTGCATCGCCGCGGCCTGGCCATGTCGAAAGCGCAGGACGCCGTCATCCAGACGCTCTTCGACCAAGGCCTCATCAGCCACGCCGATGCGGCGGCCTTCCCTTCGGGCCTGCGGGCGGCGATTTTCCCGCCGATCCTCCAGGCTGAGAGCGATTGCCCGCAACTCCCGCAACCCTTCGAATCGGCGCCGGGCAGCGCGTATGGCGGCCACCATTCGTATCCGGGCGGCCTGTCGGTGCACGAGGCCAACAACGATTTGTCGGACATCAACCTCGCGCGCCAGTACCGCGCGGTTTACGGCAGCGTTGGCCCAAACGGCCTGCCGCAGGTCGATACCGACGCCGATGCCGACGAACACCGTCACGACTACGGCGGCCGTGAAAGCAGGTTGCCCATCGACGACGACGTGATCGTCGCCGCGCCGATCTGGCACGATTGGGCCAAGACGCTCGTCTTCCAGTGGAACGCCGACGGCAGCGAATTCGCCGAGTTCAATTTCGGCGGCACGGGAACGCTCGACGCCTGGGGTGCCGCCGGCGATTCGCGCACCGGCGGCCACCACCTCATGAGCATTGCCGAATCGATGAGCCGCGGCTTCTCGCCGTTGATGGTCTTGACGCAGGCCAGCGCTCATTCGGCACCGACGCTCGGCAACGAGTTCAAAGTGGTCAACTGGCTGCGGGCCGCGGCCATCATCGCGCGCATCGACCCGGTGAAGGCCGGCTACCTCGCGACCGACACCACGGGCCGCTTGCGCCTGCCGGCGCTCGGCCAACTCGGCGACGTGAACCTGAACGCGGCCGGACAAACGAACGTGCGAGTCGAGTACACGCTGCACAACTTGTCGGACGCCGACTTCACTTTCTCGGGACCAGCGGTCGCCTCGGTCAACGTGCTGCTCGCGCAACTCGCGCCGGAGTTCGGCTACGACGCGGTCGACACGACGACCTTCAACACGCGGCTGCGCAACCCGGCCCTCGCCCACCTGAGCGCCGAGCGACTTCTCGTGCTCTATGGCGGACGCGGGCTCGACGCCGTCCGTCAAGAGCTCAAACGCCTGCGCCAACTCGGCGTGATCTGAATCCATCCCGCCCATTGCTCGAGGTACTGACCCATGACCCTGAGCAAAGCTTCACTGCCTCTGGCCGCGATCGCGGCGTTGACCCTCGCCACCGCGAGGCCGTCGGTCGCGAGCGGGATCGATACGAAGAAGACCGAGGTCGCCGCATCGAGCACGTGCTCCTCATCAGCGTCGACGGCATGCACCAGGTCGACCTCGAACGCTATCTCGCGGCGGGGCACCGAGAGGGCGGTTTCGCGCGGCTGGTCGCGAAGGGCGTGCAGTCGAACGCCGCGTCGGCGCGGCCCTCGGATTCGTTTCATGGCCTGATGGCCTTCATGACAGGCGGCTCGCGTCGCTCGCACGGCGTGTTCTACGACGACAGCTACGACCGCACCTTGTTCGCGCCGGGCAGCGGCTGCAGTGGCCAGCCCGGCACCGAAGTGCAGTTCGCCGAGAACATCGACCTCGACCTGAACCAGCTCGACGGCGGGGGTCCGACGACAGGCAGCCCGCGCGACCACATCGATCGCGCCAAACTTCCGCTGCGCCTGGTGGGTGGCAAATGCACGCCCAGTTACCCGCACGAGTACCTGAAGGTCAATACGGTGGTGGAAGTGATCCGTGCCAGAGGCAGGCGCACCGCGTGGTTCGACAAGCACCCCGCCTACGAAATCGTCAGTGGCCCCTCGGGCCAGGGCTTGGACGAGTTGTACACACAGGAGATCAATTCGACGACCGTGGCAGCCTTGGCACCGGGCCTCTTGCCTGCGCCGGCCGCTGGCGACGACTGGACCAAGCTGCCGGATTACACGCGCTTCTGCGACGACCTGAAGGTCACCGGCGTGCTGAACCAGATCGAGGGCTATGACCACACTGGCCACGGCAAGAAGCCCGGCGTGCCGGCGATCTTCGGCATGAACTTCCAGGCGGTGAGCGTCGGCCAGAAAGTCACCGCCGATGGCTATCTCAACGCGGCCGGCATGCCGAGCGCCGAGCTGCAGGCCTCGATCGAGTTCGTCGACCGCTCGCTCGGCAAGATGCTCGACGCACTGAAGCGCGCGAAGCTGCGCGGCAGCACGCTGGTGATCGTCGGCGCCAAGCACGGCCAGTCGCCGATCGACCTCGCCAAGTTGCACATGCTGCAAGGCTCGAAGAACGCCAGGGTGCCCGATGCGAACAAAGACGTGGTCGACCCGGTCGACCTGCTGAAGAACGGCGGCGTGCCGGTCGCACAAGAAACCGCCGACGACATCGCCTTGCTGTGACTGGCCGATCCAGCGCAACTGAAGAACGCGCTGGCGAACCTCGAAGCCGACCAGTCGAGCATCAACAGCGCACGCCTCCAGAAGATCTACAGCGGCCAGGAACTGAAAAAAAATTCGGCGACCCGAAGCTCGGCCGCACTCCCGACACCATCGTTCAACCCACGCCGGGCACGATCTACAGCGCCAGCGCAAAGAAGATCGCCGAGCACGGCGGTTTCAGCGACGACGACACGCATGTGCTTTTGTTGGTGTCCAATCCGCTGCTCGAAGCGAAGAAGGTCGGTGACCCGGTCGTGAACCAGCAGGTGGCGCCGACGATCTTGAGGGCGCTCGGACTCAACCCTCGCGAGTTGCAAGCAGTACGGCTGGAGCACACGCGAGTGCTGCCCGAAATCGAGTTCGAGGACTGAAAGCAGCGCTTACAAACCGGGTGTGCGTTTGACGGAACATCGGCGCAGACTGTGTGACAAACATCGCAATGGGCCAAGCCCACAAGGAGTCGACATGCCGAGCCATCAACGTCACATCATCTCCGGCAGCGAGCGCACCGCGCTGCCGGGTGCGAAAGCGGTCCGAGAAGCGCCGGGCGACGAGCGCTTTGAAGTCACCGTGCGCTTGCGCGCGCAGTCGGGTTCGCCCTCCTCGATGCCCGATGCCGGCCAGGGCGACCAGCTGCCCACGCAACGCCACTACCTCAGCCGCGATGCCTTCGCGGCAGCGCATGGTGCCGCGGCGTCCGACCTCGAGAAGGTCGCAGCCTTCGCCGCGGCCAATCACCTTATCGTCGTCGCCTCGAGTGCAGCGCGCCGCAGCGTCGTCCTCTCCGGTACCGCCAAGGCATTCGGCACCGCATTCGGCACCAACCTGTACGACTATGAACACGACGGCGGCACCTACCGCGGCCGCACCGGTTCGCTCAGCGTACCCGCCGATCTGGCGGGCATCGTCGAAGGCGTGTTCGGGCTTGACGACCGGCCCCAAAGCCAGCCGCATTTCCAACGCTTCGAGGCCGACAGCAGCGCCGTGGCGCGGGCCGTCGGCGCCTCGTTCACGCCGCCGCAGTTGGCGAGCCTTTACAAGTTCCCGGTCGGCCTCGACGGCCAGGGGCAATGCATCGGTCTGATCGAACTCGGCGGTGGCTTCAAGCCGGCCGACATTGCGGCGTACTTCACCGGCCTCGGCCTGCCCGTGCCGACCGTCAAGGCGATCGCCGTCGACGGTGGGCGCAATCACCCGACCAACGCGCAGAGCGCTGATGGCGAAGTGATGCTCGACATCGAGGTCGCCGCGGCGATCGCGCCCAAGGCCCTGATCGCCGTCTACTTCGCACCCAACACCAGCCAGGGCTTTCTCGACGCGATCACGACCGCGGTGCACGACAACGTCAACAAGCCCTCGGTGATCTCGATCAGCTGGGGCGGCCCGGAATCAACCTGGACCGGGCAGGCGATGACCCAGTACGACCAAGCCTTCCAAGCCGCAGCGGCGATGGGCGTGACCGTTTGCTGCGCGGCCGGCGACAACGGCTCGTCCGATGGTGTGACCGACGGTCAACCGCACGTCGACTTCCCGGCATCGAGCCCGTTCGCACTCGGTTGCGGCGGAACCAAGCTGACGGCTTCGGGCGCGGCCATCGGCGCCGAAGTCGTTTGGAACGCGAACCCGACGAAGAGTGCGACCGGCGGCGGCGTCAGCGGCTTCTTTGCGCTGCCCGCTTATCAGGCCAAAGCGCATGTTCCGGCCGGTGTCGGCGGCAAGGCCGGGCGCGGCGTACCCGACGTTGCCGGCGACGCCGACCCGGCAAGCGGCTATCAAGTGCGCGTCGACGGGCAGAACCTGGTGATCGGCGGCACCAGCGCAGTCGCGCCCCTTTGGGCGGGCTTGATCGCACTGATGAACCAGAAGCTCGGCCACCCGGTTGGTTTCTTGAACCCGCTGCTTTACGGGTCGCTCGCCGGCCGCGGCCTCTTCAACGACATCGTGAGCGGCAACAACGGCGGCTACACGGCCGCGGTGGGCTGGGACGCCTGCACCGGCTGGGGTTCGCCGATCGGCGACAAGCTGTTGAAGGCACTCGGCGGTTGATCGGCGCACACACCAACCCAACCCGAGAAGACGATGCCCAACCCAATTGAGCACATCGTCATCATCGTCAAAGAGAACCACACCTTCGACAACTACTTCGGCACATTCCCAGGTGCAACAGGCGTGACGCTGCCGCCGGCCCCCGACCCGCAAGTAGCCGACCCGTTCATGACAACGCTGCGTGGCTCGCGGCGCAGCCGGGCGGTGGGCTGAAGCTGCAGTACGGCAAGCGCGACATCCCGGCGTACTGGGCTTTCGCCCAGCAGTACAGCCTCTGCGACAACTACTTCACCGACGTGGCGAGCCAGTCGGAGCCGAACCACCTGCACCTGATCGCCGCCGACTCGCCGATCATCGACAACTCGACCATGGCGCGCAGTAATCAGCCGATGGCGCCGTTCGCGTTGCCCAACCTGCCGGCCACGCTCGAGGCCGCCGGCCACACCTGGCGCAACTACGCCGATTCGAGGTCATCGAATTTCGATCACATCGTCGGCATGGTCTGACATCGGTGGAGCGTGCCGTCGGCGGCCTTCGATAACGATGCGAAGGCCGGCACGCTGCCGGATGTCTCGTGGCTCTTCGCCCCCGATGGCTTGAGCGAGCACCCCGGCGACTTCAAACACACCGGCCGGCCGCTGGTCAGCCTCGGTGCGCAGTGGACGGTCGACCGCGTCCACGCCGCCGCCACGGGCCCGCTTTGGGCGAAGACAGCCATCTTCATCACCTGGGACGACTGGGGCGGCTGGCACGACCACGTGACGCCGCCGCTCGCTTCGACTTGGCCGGGCGGCGGCCACGCGGGCTACCCAAATTCGCAATTCAGGTACGGGCCGCGCGTGCCTTGCCTGGTCGTCAGCCCGTACGCGAGGCCCGGTATCAACGAGCATCTCTATTCGCACGTGAGCATCGTCAAGTTCTGTCTGCGCCGCTTCGGCTTGAAAGCCTGGAACGCGCCGGCACTCAAGCCGGGCGACAAGTCGGGCGATCTGTGGGAGTCGTTCGACTTCACTGCCCCGCCTAGGCTCGCGGTGCCGTCGCCGGTGCCGACCTGAGGCGCATGGCGCCACGTTTCAAAACATGCGCGCACCGATGTTGAACACGCCGCCGCGGGGCAAGTGTTCATAGAACACCGACCCACGACGTCGATCGACACGTCGTCCCCATTCCTATCCGAGTGGATCCAACCGAGCGCATGCGCGCGTCGGCACCGACAGAGACGTGCAACGTGTCATACGTGGAAATACGCGAGTGCACCGAGGACCAGTCCCACGCCACTCATCGCGAAGACGGTCTTCTCGAGCCAGCGCCGCTTGGTGAGCAGCGCGATCGCGGCCATCGCGATGGCGATCTGCAACGCCGTGGTGGCCTGGGCCCATCGATGATGCTGGTGCATCTGCGCTTCGCTCTTCTCATTGAACTCGGTCGACTCCTTCTCCAGCTTCTCGGCGGCCAGTTTGATTTCTGCCTTCTCGGCCGCGTAGCGCTGGGCCTCCTTCTCGAACAACGGCTTGCGCGCGTCGTCGACGAGCTGCATGCCGAGCTCGCTCAGGTTCTGTTTGTTGCTCTTGGCCTGGTAGAAATTCCACTGGTTCGACGCCTCGGTCTTCTTGATCGCCGCGTCGTTCTTGAACAGACCCGCATCGGCCTGCGTCGCACCGGCCATGTACGAAAACGTCGCGCCGACCGTCGCGAGGATCGCCGTCATCACCGCCAGCTGCCCCGCCATACCCTTTGGCTCGCGCTCGGCGGCCTCGTCCATGCGGTCTTCGTGGGCTCCACGTACTTCGAATTCTTCGGACACGGCGTTCTCCTGTGGTTTGATCGATTGTCGGTGACCGCGCCACGGCCACCGGGATCGAATCGCCGTGTGCCGCGCCGACTTGGTCAAGTCACCTTGCCAACTGCTGCACGCAGCCGTGGTGAGTCGACCGGCAGACTGGGCTCCTTGTGCGCAGCAACCGTCGTGTGACGACTTCTGCGACTCGACAGGCGGGCCCACCCGCGTAGAGTTGTGCCACCCATTGCCGTCCGGCCTGCGTTGATCTTGAACACTTGCTTCTGGAGACTTTTCATGGCCGGTTACTTCGAATGCAAACCCGCGTCAAACGGGCAACACATGTTCAACCTGAAGGCGGGCAACCACGAGGTGATCCTGACCGGCGAGCCGTACACGACCAAGGCGGCATGCAGCGGAGAGATCGAGTCGGTCCGCAAGAATGCGCCGGTCGATATGAACTTCACGCAGAAGGTCGTGAAGGATGGGTCCGACTATTTCGTGCTCGTCGCCGCGAACCACCAGACCATCGGCAAGAGCGAGATGTACTCGTCGGCAAGAGCCATTGAAAAGGGCATCGCCTCAGTGAAGACGAACGCGCCGAACGCGGCTGTCAAGGACCTTTGCTGATTGGCTGGGTGCGTACCGGTCAACGGCGTCACGCGCCGGTCGTCACAACAAAAGGAAACTTTCATGCACCTCATCTGGACCATCCTCATCGGCTTCGTGGCCGGGCTCATCGCGAAGGCGATCACGCCTGGCGCCGGCCCGGGGGGCTTCTTTCTCACGGCTGCGCTCGGCATCGGCGGCTCGCTGGCGGCGACTTATCTCGGACAGTCCCTGGGGTGGTACCGGCCGGGCCAATCGGCCGGATTCATCGGAGCGATCGTCGGTGCCATCTTGCTGCTGGGCGCCTACCATCTGGCGACCAGAAAATAGCTGACCTGGCCTTGCACAGACGCGCGGCCCTTGGGTTCAACACGTTCTCAAAGGACCACATCATGGGTTTCGATCTCGGCAGCTTGCTTTCTCAGTTCACCGGCGGCGGTACCGCAGCCAACGCGACAGACCACTTCGACAAGGTGGCGCGAAGCGCGTCGCCCGACCTGCTCAGCCAGGGACTGTCGGCGATGTTCCATTCGGACCAGACCCCACCGTTCGGCCAGATAACCGGTCAGTTGTTCGGCCAAGCCAATCCCAACCAGCAAGCGGGCATGCTCAATCGGATTCTGGGCAGCCTGAGCCCTGGCGTGCTCGCTTCACTGGTCAACGGCGCCCAGGGCGCCGGGCTCGGTGCGATTCTCGGGCAACTGACTCATGGCGGCACGGCACCGGCAGCCATCGCACCCGAACAGGCCTCCAGGCTGACGCCGGAGCAGGTGCAGGTCATCGCCAGCCACGCGGAGCAGCACAATCCTGGCATCGTCGACGAGATGAGCGGCTTCTATGCCCAGCACGCCGGCTTGATCAAGACGCTCGGCGGTGCGGCGCTCACTATCGCGCTGGCCAAGATGGCCGAGCGGCATCAGGGATAGCCATCGCCAGTTCGAGTTCTCTGCATCACCCAACCCACAGGATCAACCCATGAAACTTCCCCTCAATACCCTCGCCCTCATCGCCGGAATGCTGGCGTCCGCCGCAGCGTTCGCACAAGCACCCGCTGCCGCCCCGAGCGGCTCGACCGGTTTGTGCAAGGACGGCTCTTACACGTCGAACGACACGAAGAAGGGAGCCTGCGCAGGCCACAAAGGCGTGAAGGATTGGTTCGCGACGGCGGCCGCAGCACCGGCTTCGGCCAAAACCGCCGCTGCATCGGCGTCCGCGCCGGCCGCCGCGACGATGCCGCCGAAGACCGCGCCTGCCGCCACGAAGACCGCAACGGCGGCCCCATCAGCGGCGCCGGCCGTCGGCGGTGGCCCAGGCCAGGTCTGGGTCAATTCAAGTTCGAAGGTCTACCACTGCTCGGGCACCAAGTACTACGGCAAGACCAAGCAAGGCGAGTACATGACGGAGGCGGCGGCGAAAGCGGCGGGTAACCACGCTGACCACGGCAAGGCATGCGCGTCCTGACGGTCCAAGCCTAGCCCACTGAATCCGATAAATCGGATGTGATGCGTCGAGTTGGATCGGCGAATGTCCACTTCAACGGTTTTGGGTCTTTGTTGTACTGACGGA
>JANLUW010000034.1:0-13044 GCA_031363645.1 Rhizobacter sp.
AGGCGACCGCTACAGCACCGACAAGATTCGCATGCTGAGCACGATCTCCATACTGTTCGGTGGCCGCATCGCCGAGGAAGTTTTCATGGGTGAGATGTCGACGGGCGCGAGCAATGACTTCGAGCGCGCGACCCACATCGCTCGCGACATGGTCACGCGCTACGGCATGACCGATGCGCTCGGCGTGATGGTCTACGCCGAGAACGAGGGCGAAGTGTTCCTGGGTCGCTCGGTCACCAAGACTACGACAATGAGCGAGCAGACGATGCAGGCGGTCGACCGCGAGATTCGCCGCATCATCGACGAGCAGTACGGCATCGCACGCGGCCTGATCGAGGGCAACAAAGACAAGATGCACGCGATGGCTGGCGCGCTGCTCGAGTACGAAACCATCGACACCGAGCAGATCGACGACATCATGAACGGTCGTCCGCCGCGGCCTCCAAAAGACTGGACGCCGTCGATGAGCAAGACCGTTCCGCCGACGCCGCCAGCCGCGCCCGGCACTGCGGCGGCCACCGCCTGATCGGCTTCGCGCCGACATTCTCGACACGGGGCTTCGGCCCCGTGTCTGTTTTGGACCGCTCACCCAGACCGATGACGAGGCGCGCGATGCACTGGCAAACCACCCGATTCCGCATCGATCTCACGCGTCCGCAGGTGATGGGTATCGTGAACGTCACGCCCGATTCGTTCTCCGATGGCGGCTTGCACGCCAGCACCGCGGCGGCCATCGCCCACTGTGGGCAGTTGCTGGCCGAAGGTGCCGACCTGCTTGACATCGGCGGTGAATCGACCCGCCCGGGTTCGCACCCGATTTCGGCTCGTGACGAGCTGGCGCGCGTGCTGCCGGTGCTCGATGCGGCGCTCAAGCTGGGTTGCCCGATTTCGATCGACACCAACAAGGCCGAAGTGATGGACGCGGTGCTCGCGCGCGGGGCCGACATCGTCAACGACATCAACGCGCTGCAAGCGCCAGGCGCACTCGACGCGGTGGCCGCGCACGCGAACTGCGGCGTATGTTTGATGCACATGCGCGGCACGCCCGAGTCGATGCAGCAGCGGCCGCGGTATGCCGACGTGGTCGACGAGGTCATGGCGTTTCTGCGCGAGCGCGAGGCCGTGTTGCTGGCGCGGGGAATCGACCCCGAACGGATCGCCTTCGACCCCGGCATCGGCTTCGGCAAAAGCGTTCTGCACAACACCGAGTTGCTGCGCCGCCAGAGCGAATTGCTCACGCTCGGCAGGCCGTTGCTGGTCGGCTGGTCGCGCAAGTCGACGCTGGGCGCGATCACCGGGCGCGAGGTCGGTGAGCGGCAGGCTGCCAGCGTGGCCGCCGCGCTGGCGGCCGTGCTGGCGGGTGCGCGCATCGTGCGCGTGCACGATGTCGGGGCCACGGTCGATGCGCTCAAGGTGTGGCGGGCAGCCGGCTTGATCAACGGATAATCGGGTCTCCGGCTCACCGCGCGAGACAAAAGACAACAGGTACGACCATGACAAGAGCCTATTTCGGCACCGACGGCATCCGCGGAACCGTGGGCCAGGCACCCATCACACCCGATTTCATGCTGCGCCTTGGCCACGCCGTCGGCCGCGTGCTCAAGGCCACCGAAGCGCGCCCGACCGTGCTGATCGGCAAAGACACCCGCATCTCCGGCTACATGATCGAATCGGCGCTCGAAGCCGGTTTCGCGTCGGCCGGCGTCGATGTGTTGCTGACCGGCCCGCTGCCCACGCCCGGTGTCGCCTACATGACGCGCGCGCTGCGGCTGAACTTGGGCGTGGTCATCAGCGCCTCGCACAACCCGTTCGGCGACAACGGCATCAAGTTTTTTTCGGCCCGCGGCGAGAAGCTGCCCGATGCGTGGGAGCAGCAAGTCGAGGCCGCTCTCGAGCAGCCGCCGCAATGGGTCGATTCGGCCAATCTCGGCAAGGCCAGGCGCATCGATGACGCACGAGGCCGCTACATCGAATTCTGCAAAAGCACGTTCAGCAGCGAGCTTTCACTGAAGGGCCTGAAGATCGTCGTCGATGCGGCCAACGGCGCGGCCTACCACGTGGCGCCCGACGTGTTCCACGAACTCGGCGCCGAAGTCATCGCGATCGGCTGCAGCCCGAACGGCACCAACATCAACGCCGGATTCGGCGCCACCTCGCCGGCGGCACTGGTCGCGGCGGTCAAGTCGCACGGTGCCGACTGCGGTGTTGCGCTCGACGGTGATGCCGACCGGCTCCAACTCGTCGACGCAGCCGGGCGGCTCTACAACGGTGACGAGCTGCTGTACTTGATGGTTGCCGACCGGCTCGCGCAAGGTTTGCCAGTGCACGGTGCCGTCGGCACGTTGATGACGAACATGGCGGTCGAGCTCGCGCTCGGTGCGCTCGGCGTCGAGTTCGTGCGCACCAAGGTCGGTGACCGCTATGTGCTCGAAGAACTGGTCGCGCGCGGCTGGCAGCTCGGCGGCGAAGGCTCGGGCCACCTGCTGGCGCTCGACAAGCACACCACCGGCGACGGCATCGTCAGCGCCTTGCTGGTACTGCAAACGGTTTCTCGCAGCGGGCGCAATCTGGCGCAGCAGCTCGAAGGCGTCACGCTGTTCCCGCAGACGCTGGTCAATGTGCGCCTGCAACCCGGCACCGACTGGAAGGTGAACCTGCGACTAGCGACGGTGCAGGCTGAAGTCGCCCGTGAGCTGGGCGACAGCGGCCGCGTGCTGATCAGACCCTCGGGCACCGAGCCGCTGGTGCGGGTGATGGTCGAGGCGCGCGATGCGCTGCAGGCGCAACGCTGCGCCGAACGCATCGCTGACACGCTGCGGTAGCGCGCAGGCCCATCCCACGCGCAGCTGCGCGCTCAGCGCGGCGGTATCAGCACCTTGTCGATGATGTGAACGACGCCGTTCGTGGCATTCACGTCGGCCGCGGTCACGACAGCGTCTTCCACGGTCACGAACGTTCCCGAGCGCGACAGCGCGAGGTTCGCGCCCTGAACTGTCTTGACCGGGCCGTTCTTCACGTCCGCAGCCAGCACGGTGCCAGGAACGACGTGGTGAGTCAGAACGGCCTTGAGGCGTGCCTTGTCTTGCATCAACGCTTGCAACGTCGCCGCGGGCACGGCCTTGAACGCTTCGTCGCTCGGTGCGAACACCGTGAACGGTCCCGAGCCGGCCAGCGTTTCGGTCAACCCGGCCTCCCGGATCAGCTTGGTGAGCGTCGACAGTTGAGGCGTTGCGGCAGCGGTGTCGGCGATGGTCTTCGGTGCGGGCGTTGTGGCGCAGCCGGCCGAGAGGAGCATCGCGAACGCGGGGGCAAGCAACAAGCGGGAAATTTTCTTCATGCGGGCTCCGTGGTGGTTCGAACAAGCGACGTGCCGGTTGGCGAACGTCGCGGCCGGACTCTAGGCAGCACATGTGACAACGCCGTGAAACCGGTGTGACAGCTCCGTCGGTCGCACGGCACGAGGCTGGGGAAACATTGCGCGCCACCGGGGTGTCATGGGCTCGTCATAAACAAAATCTACATTCGCTGCATCGCAATCGCCGGCATGCGCCGGGAAGGAAGACCATGACGTTCACCCTCGTTCGCAACCTCGCCAGTGCCGCCGCGTTGACGGCCTTCGGTGCCTTCGCTCACGCGCAAGAAATTACCGGTGCGGGCGCAACGTTCCCGGCCCCGGTCTATGCCAAGTGGGCTGATTCATACAACAAGGCCACCGGCGTGCGAGTGAACTACCAGTCGGTCGGCTCGGGCGCTGGCATCCAGCAGATTCGCGCGAAGACGGTCGATTTCGGTGCCACCGACATGCCGCTGAAAGACGAAGACCTGGCGAAGGACGGCCTGCTGCAGTTCCCCACCGTGATCGGCGGCGTCGTGCCGGTGGTCAACATCAAAGGCATCGCGCCGGGCCAAATCAAGATGACCGGGCAAGTGCTCGGCGACATCTACCTCGCCAAGATCACCAAGTGGAACGACCCTGCGCTCGCCGCGTTGAACCCCGGCGTGCCGCTGCCCGATGTCGCGATCTCCGTGGTTCGGCGCGCTGACGGTTCGGGCACCACGTTCATCTTCACCAACTACCTCTCGAAGGTGAATGCCGACTGGAAGGCCAAGGCCGGCGAAGGCACGGCGGTCAACTGGCCGACCGGTGCCGGCGGCAAGGGCAATGAAGGCGTGTCGGCCTTCGTGCAGCGGCTGCCGAACTCGATCGGCTACGTCGAGTACGCGTATGCCAAGCAAAACAAGATGGCGCACATCCAACTGAAGAACGCGTCGGGCAACTACGTGCAACCCGACGACGAGAACTTCAAAGCCGCCGCGGCCGGTGCGGACTGGAGCAAAAGTTTCTACCAAATCCTCACCGACCAGCCCGCCAAAGACGCTTGGCCGATCACCGGCGCAACGTTCATCCTGATGTACAAAAGCCAGGCCAAGCCGGTCAACGCGACCAACTCCCTGAAGTTTTTCGACTGGGCCTACGCCAGCGGCGACAAGGAAGCTGCAGCGCTTGAATACGTGCCACTGCCCGACAGCCTGAAGGGCTTGATCCACAAGGCCTGGGGCGACATCAAAGACGCGTCCGGCAAGCCGATCGCCTACAAGTAAGTTGCCGCGCCTGAGCCGAGCGGCCACGCGACACGATGGTCGCTGGCCGCTCGAGCTTCCACCCGGCACCGTTGAGGCAGACAATCTCACCCCATCGACACGACGCCAAGGATCGAACGTGGCCGCCACAATCCCCGCGACTCCCTACAACCCGGCGAACGAGCGCACCGAGCCGGGTGACCTTCCGCCCGGCAAACGCCGGCATTCGGCCTGGCCGGACATCCTTTTCTCGGTGCTTGCAAAAGCCGCCGCTCTGCTCACGCTGTTGCTGCTGGCGGGCATCATCGGCTCGCTGGTGATCGGCGCGATGCCGGCGATCCGCGAATACGGCCTGGGCTTTTTGGTGCGCAGCGAGTGGGATCCGGTGCAGAACAAGTTCGGGGGCTTGGTGATGATCTACGGCACGCTGATGACTTCGGCGATCGCACTGATCATCGCCGTGCCGGTGAGCTTCGGCATCGCGCTGTTCCTGACCGAACTCTCGCCGTCGTGGTTGCGCCGGCCGCTCGGCACGGCGATCGAACTGCTTGCGGCCGTGCCCTCGATCGTCTACGGAATGTGGGGCCTGCTGGTCTTCAGCCCGATTTTGTCGACGTATGTTCAGCAACCGCTGCAAGCGTTGTTTGCCGGCGTTCCGGTGCTGGGCGCGTTGTTCTCCGGCCCGCCGGTCGGCATCGGCCTGCTGTCGGCCGGCATCATCCTGGCGATCATGATCATTCCGTTCATCGCCTCGGTGATGCGCGATGTGTTCGAGGTCACGCCGACGCTGTTGAAGGAGTCGGCCTACGGCCTGGGTTCGACCACCTGGGAAGTGATGTTTAAGGTCGTGTTGCCGTACACCAAGACGGGTGTCGTCGGCGCCATCATGCTCGGCCTCGGCCGCGCGCTCGGTGAGACGATGGCGGTCACGTTCGTGATCGGCAACTTCAACCAGCTCAACAGCCTCTCGCTGTTCGAGGCCGCCAACAGCATCAGTTCGGCGCTCGCGAACGAATTCGGCGAAGCGGCCGAAGGCTTGCACAAGGCCTCGCTGATTTACCTCGGCCTGATCCTGTTCTTCATCACGTTCGTCGTGTTGGGCTTTTCCAGGGTGCTGTTGGCCCGCATGCAAAAAGGCGAGGGGAGCCGCTGATGAGCACGTTCTCCGCATCCATCAGCCCTGCCAAGCTGGCCAAGCACCGCCGGCGCAAGCTGGTCAATGTGATCGCGCTGACCCTCTCGATGGCCGCGATGGCCTTCGGTCTGGTCTGGCTCATCTGGATTCTGTTTGAGACCGTGCGCCTCGGGATCGGTGGCATCAACCTGTCGCTGTTCACCGAAATGACGCCGCCGCCGATGGCCGAAACCGGCGGCCTCGCGAACGCGATCTTCGGCTCGCTCGCGATGGTCGGCCTGGCCACGCTGCTGGGCACACCGATCGGTGTGCTCGCGGGCATCTACCTCGCCGAGTACGGCCAGAAGGGTTTGCTCGGCACGCTCACCCGCTTCATCAACGACATTTTGTTGTCGGCGCCGAGCATCGTGATTGGGCTGTTCATCTATGCGGTCGTGGTGGCACAGGTCAAAAGCTTCTCCGGCTTTGCCGGGGTGCTCGCACTCGCGCTGATTGTGATCCCGGTGGTGATTCGCACGACCGAGAACATGCTCGCGCTGATCCCGAACGCGCTGCGCGAAGCGGCTTACGCACTCGGCACACCGAAGTGGAAAGTCATCTCCAGCATCACGCTGAAATCGGTGCGTGCCGGCGTGTTGACCGGCATCTTGCTGGCCTTCGCGCGCATCGCCGGTGAAACTGCGCCGCTGTTGTTCACGGCGCTGTCGAACCAGTTCTGGACCTCTGACCTCACCGGTCCGGTCGCCAGCCTGCCGGTCACGATTTTCAAGTTCGCGATGAGCCCGTATGAGAACTGGCAAAAGCTGGCGTGGGCAGGCGTGTTCCTGATCACCCTCAGCGTGTTGCTGCTGAACATCCTCGCGCGCACCTTCCTGCGCAACAAGCACTAAGCAAGAAAGCCCATACGATGGACACTAAGGTCAACCTTCCGGTCACCGAAAAGCCCAAGCTTTCGGTGCGCAACCTGAACTTCTACTACGGCCACTTTCATGCGCTGAAGAACATCAACCTCGACATTCCGGAGAAGAAGGTCACCGCCTTCATCGGGCCGTCGGGATGCGGCAAGTCGACCCTGCTGCGCACCTTCAACCGCATGTTCGCGCTCTACCCGGATCAGCGCGCCGAGGGCGAGATTTTGCTCGACGGCGATAACATCCTGACCTCTAAAGACGACGTGTCTTTGATCCGCGCCAAAGTCGGCATGGTGTTTCAAAAGCCGACGCCGTTCCCCATGTCGATCTACGACAACATCGCGTTCGGTGTGAAGCTGTTCGAGACGCTGCCGCGCATCGAAATGGACGAGCGCGTGGAGTGGGCGCTCAGAAAAGCCGCGCTCTGGAACGAAGTCAAAGACAAGCTCAACCAGAGCGGCTCGGGCCTGTCTGGTGGCCAGCAGCAACGCTTGTGCATCGCGCGCGGCATCGCGATCAAGCCCGAGGTGCTGCTGCTGGACGAGCCGTGCTCGGCGCTCGACCCGATCTCGACCGGCAAGATCGAGGAGCTGATCCACGAGTTGAAATCAGACTACACGGTCGTGATCGTCACGCACAACATGCAGCAGGCAGCGCGCAGCTCGGACTACACCGCCTACATGTACCTCGGTGACCTGATCGAGTTCGGGCCGACATCCGATTTGTTTATGAAGCCCAAGAAGAAAGACACCGAGGACTACATCACCGGTCGGTTCGGATGATCGTCACAAGGAACAGAACATGACTGACAAACACCTTTCAACCCAGTTCGACGCCGAACTCAGCGGCATCTCGACCAGTGTGCTCGAGATGGGCGGCATGGTCGAGTCGAAAGTCGCACGCTCGGTCTACGCGCTCACCAACTTCAGCGCCGAGATCGCCGCCGACGTGCTCGCCACCGAGGAGCGCGTCAACCAGACCGAGATCGAGATCGACCGCGATCTGTCGACCATCATCGCCCGCCGCCAGCCGACCGCACGTGACCTGCGCCTGCTGATCGCGATTTCCAAGACGATCGCGAACCTCGAGCGCGTCGGCGACGAGGCCGCGCGCATCGCCCGCACCGTGCAGCGTTTGCTGAGCACCGGCGTGTCGAGCCGGCTGCGCTTGCCGGTCAAAGACCTCGCCTACGAGGCGGAGCTCGCGGTCGCGCAATTGCGCAAGGCGCTCGATGCGTTTGCGCGGCTCGACGTCGACAAAGCCGTCGAAGTGCTGAAGGCCGACGACCTGATCGATCAGGAGTTCGAGGGCCTGATGCGCAAGCTGATCACCTTCATGATGGAAGACCCACGCACGATCTCGTCGAGCATCGATTTGGTGTTCGTCGCGAAGGCGATCGAGCGGGTCGGTGACCACGCGAAGAACCTGGCCGAGCAGATCATCTACATCGTCAAAGGCACCGACGTGCGCCACAACTCGGTCGACAACGTGGAGTCGCTGGTCCGATGAGCAGGAGTTCGCCATGAGCCGCATCTTGGTCGTCGAAGACGAATCGGCAATCGCCGAACTGATCTCGATCAACCTGCGCCACGCCGGCTTCGAGGTCACGATCGCGGCAACCGCCGAACAAGCGCAGGCCGCGGTCGACGGCGCGCTGCCCGATCTGATCATCCTCGACTGGATGCTGCCCGGCCAGTCGGGCCTCGCGCTGGCCAAGCGCTGGCGCAGCGAGGCGCGCACGCGTGAGATGCCCTTGATCATGTTGACCGCACGCGCCGACGAGGCCGACAAAATCCAGGGGCTCGATGCAGGCGCCGACGACTACCTCACCAAACCGTTTTCGACCAACGAATTGATGGCACGCATCCGCGCGGTATTGCGGCGCAAGGCGCCCGAGGCGCTCGACTCGGTGGTCGAGATCGGGCCGCTGAAGATCGATCCCGCAACGCGCCGCGTGAGCCGTGACCTGAATGGCGAAACCCGTGACGTAAAAGTCGGCGCGACCGAATTCCGATTGCTGCATTTCTTCATGACCCACCCCGAGCGCGTTCACAGCCGCGCGCAGTTGCTCGACCGCGTTTGGGGCGATCACGTGTTCATCGAAGAGCGCACGGTCGATGTCCATGTGAAGCGCCTGCGCGAAGCGCTGAGCCCGGTGCAGTGCGCGCAGATGATCGAGACCGTGCGAGGCGCCGGCTACCGGCTGACGCAGCAGGGCGGCGTGGTCACGCAAACCCAGGCACGCGCCGCATGACGCGACCCGCGTTGGCGTTTTCGCGATGAACTGGTTGCTGCCCCGCATTGCCGCCGCACTGCTCGCGACGGTGATGGGCGGCGGCATCGGCTTCGTGATCCCCGGCCACAGCGTGCCTTTGTTCGGCGCGTTGCTGGGCTTCGCGGTCGCGCTCGGCGTCATTGCCGTGCGCGACACGATGCGCGGCTACCGATTGATCGAGTGGCTGCGCGGCTCACAAGAAGGACAGGCGCCGCGTGATGCGGGGCTCTGGGGTGAATTGGGCTACCGCATCGAACGCTCGATCCGGCTGCGTGAGCGGGCGGCCGATACGGAGCGCGAGCGACTCACGCAGTTTTTGTCCGCCATCGAAGCCTCGCCGAACGGCGTGATGCTGCTCGATGCGGGTGACCAGATCGAGTGGTGCAACTCGCTCGCTGCCGACCACTTCGGTCTCGACCCGCAGCGAGATCGGCGCCAGCGCATCACCAACCTCGTGCGCGCGCCGGCCTTCGTCGGTTATCTGCAGGCGGGGCGCTTCATCGATGCGATCGAGATGCCGGACCCGCGCGGGCAGCGCAGCCTGTCGGTGTTCGTGCGGCCGTATGGCGAAGGCCAGCGGCTGGTGCTTTCGCAAGACATCACCGAGCGTGAGCGCTCCGACGGCATGCGTCGCGATTTCGTCGCCAATGTTTCGCATGAGATCCGCACGCCGCTGACGGTGCTTGCCGGCTTCATCGAGACCATGGCGAACCTGCCGTTGACCGAGGTCGAACACAAACGTGTTCTGGTACTGATGGGCCAGCAGGCCGACCGCATGGGCACGCTGGTGAGCGACCTGCTGACGCTCGCGCAGCTCGAAGGCAGCCCGCGCCCGCACGCTGATCGCTGGGTGCCGCTCGCGCCGTTGTTCGCGCAGGTGGCGATCGACGCGAAGGTGCTCTCGGCCGGGCGCCACACGCTGGTGTTCCCCGCCACGGTCGAGGTGCAAATCGCCGGCGCTGCGAACGAGTTGCTCAGCGCGATCACCAACCTGGTGATGAATGCGGTGCGGTACACACCGGAAGGTGGCCGCATCGAGATGAGCTGGCGCGTGTTGGCCGACGGGGCCGGCGAGATCGCCGTGCGCGACACTGGCCCGGGCATCGCGCGCGAGCACCTGCCACGCCTGACCGAGCGCTTTTACCGTGTCGACGGCAGCCGCTCGCGGGACACCGGCGGCACCGGCCTCGGCTTGGCGATTGTCAAGCACGTGGTGCAGCGGCACGGCGGCGAGCTCGACATTCAAAGCGAAGTCGGTCAAGGCTCCATGTTCCGGCTCGTGTTTCCGGCGGCGCGGGTGCGCGATGCTTCGGCTGCCGTGCCTGCATTGCCCGCGCCTGCGCGCGAGGAACGCGCGCTGCCTTGAGCAACTGTGCGCGGAGGCGGGGCTACTCGCCCGCGGCCTTTGCGGCGCGGCGGTAGATCGCGGTGATCTCGTCCCCGCTGGTGTTGCGGCGTTCGCGCGCGAGCAGGGTCCAGCCCGGGCCGGGTGCACTCGTCGTGCCGCGCGTTTCCATCTGCAGCAGATGGTCGCAACGCGTCACCGCAAAGGGCGTGACGGCGTCGACCTGATAGCCGCCCAATTGTTCGAGCGCCACCACCTGCGCGGGCGCGACGCCGGGCGCTGCGACGCAGGCGTCGCGCGGCACTTGCTGCGCGATGCGCTGCACCAGTGAGCGGTAGCTGCGTGCATGGTTGAGCGGCGGCAGCAGCAACGTCATTACCAGCAGCCAGCACAGCGCGACGCCGCTGGCAGGCAGCACCAGGCTCTTCCACAGCGGGTGCCGGTTGCGGCCGGTGCGCCATTTCACGAGCCACAGCCAGGCGAGCGTTCCGAAGATCGCGAGCGCGAGCGTGAATGCCGAGAAGCTCGGCACGTAACCCGGAGAAAGGCGCGCAATGTTCACCGCGGGTTGGGCCGGCACGCCGGTCTGCATCGACACATAGATGACCCAGATCACGATCGCGGCGACCGTGAACAGGCAGACAGAGAACCAGTCGATCGCGGCCGCGGTGCTGCGCTGCAACGTCGGCAGTGCGAAGGCTGCGAGCACGGCAAGCGGCGGTAGGCCGAGCATCAGCGCGCGCACCGAGCCACCCATCACGATGCAGGCCGTCATGCTGACGGCCGCACAGCCGAGCGGGATCGCGATGTGGCGGGCCGACAGGTGGCGCCGCCAGCGCCAGACCGTCCACACTGCGAGCGGCCAGGCCGGCCACGTGAACCACGCGAACAGGCGCAGCAACTCCCACACGCCCGAGAACGACGGCGCGTCGAGGCCGACCCGCCAGCCCCAGGCGCCGAGCGCGAACGCGACCGCGACCGACAGCGCCGTGCTCGCCGCGATCCACGGCACGAATCGGCGCGCTGGCTCGTAACCCGAGGCGCGGCAGATGAATCCGCCGACGAGGCCGAGCGCTACCCCAATCGCCGGCGCGCCACTCGCAGCGAGTGCGGGCAGCGCGGCGAGCACCGCGAGCTTGGGCTGCACGCCACGGAACGGGCTGGCCGCGAGCGCATACACGAAGAGCGCGACGCTCGCGAGCTGCATCAACTCGGGCGTGGTTTCGTGGCCGAGTTGCAGCAAGCCGAGCGATGCGATCAGCGCGAGCACGGCGCCATCGGCGATTGCGCGCGCGTAGTCGATCGGGCTGGCCTCGCCGCCGAATGCGAACGGCAGCGGTTGCGCCGCGTCGGTGCGTGCCAGGTGATAGCAGCTGTACCAGGTCAGCACCAGCACGAGCACGAGCAATAGCGCGAACGGAATGCGCGCTGCCAGCATCGGGTCGACCCACGGGCCGAGCACCTTGATGAACGCAGCGCCGAGCCAGTACGGCAGCAGCGCGGCATCGGCAGGCAAGCCGCCGACCGTGGGCGCCAGCCACGGGGTGCGGCCTTGCGCGATGCCTGCCATGAAGCCGAACGCGGTAATGTCTGCGCTTTTCCAGGGGTCGCGCCCGAAGACACCCGGCAGCACATAGGCAGCGCAAAACAGCAGCAGGGCCACGCGCGGCAGCCGCTGCGCGGCGCGTTGGGTGACGAGGGCAGGGTTCGGGGAATTCAAATCGGAGCGGTTCGGGAGCGGCGCGGCAGGTCGGCCATCAGGCGCGAATGATGCCGCAACCCGGGCATGAAAAAAGGCAGCCCCGGCTGCCTTTTCTGGGTGTCGGCGTGTGCCGACGCAATTACTTCTTCGTGCTGAGGTGCGCAAACTTGTTGCGGAACTTCTCGACACGGCCGCCGAGCGAGTCGATGCTTTTTTGCGTGCCGGTGTAGAACGGGTGCGATTCGCTCGTGCTTTCCAGCTTGAACAGTGGCAGCTCGCGGCCGTCGTCCATCTTGATGGTTTCCTTGGCGGTGGCGCACGAACGCGTCACGAACTTGAAACCGTTCGACAGGTCCACGAAGCAGATGTCGCGGTACGTGGGGTGAATGCCTTCTTTCATGGGAGATCCTTGTTGCGCCATTCGTTTGCCGCTTTGGCGCTGTATTTCGGGAGCCACGCCGAACCATTCGGCGCACTTTCCGGTTTGCGGAACGCTCCAAATTATAGCTGGGCAGCCGCACTCAGCCTCGCTCAGCCGCCCCTGCGCATCATGTCGAAGAAGTCGTGGTTGTTCTTGGTCGCCTTCATCTTCTCGAGGATGAACTCCATCGCCTCGATCTCGTCCATCGGATAAAGCAGCTTGCGCAAGATCCAGGTTTTTTGCAGGATCTCGGGCTGCAGCAGCAGTTCTTCGCGTCGCGTGCCGCTCTTGTTCAGCAGGATCGACGGGTAGACGCGCTTCTCGGCCATCCGGCGATCGAGATGGATCTCGCAGTTGCCGGTGCCCTTAAATTCTTCATAGATCACTTCGTCCATGCGGGAGCCGGTGTCGACGAGTGCGGTGCCGATGATGGTCAGCGAGCCGCCTTCCTCGACATTGCGCGCGGCGCCGAAAAAACGCTTCGGCCGCTGTAGCGCGTTGGAGTCCATGCCGCCGGTCAGCACCTTGCCGCTCGAAGGCAGCACGTTGTTGTAAGCGCGGGCGAGGCGAGTGATCGAGTCGAGCAGGATCACCACGTCCTTCTTCATCTCGACCAGGCGCTTGGCGCGCTCGATCACCATCTCGGCGACCTGCACGTGGCGCGCTGCGGGCTC